>JAUXDF010000179.1 GCA_030618505.1 Spongiibacteraceae bacterium
ACCGAGATAACAAAAGAGAAGTATTATCAGCAAGAAATTATCAGTCTGGCCACTATCCAATCGGCCTTAGGTACGCAGTTTCGCATCACCGGTTTAGATAATCCTCAGGAAGCCTCTGAGCTGGCGCTATTATTGCGGGCTGGCGCATTGGCCGCACCTATTGAGTTTGTTCAAGAGCGAACGGTTGGTCCTACGATGGGTGCTGAGAATATAGAGCGTGGTGCTTTATCCATACAGATTGGTATGGCGCTGGTACTGATTTTTATGGTGTTTTATTACCGTGTATTTGGCTTGGCTGCTGATCTGGCACTGGGTATGAATATGATTTTGCTAGTGGCTATGATGTCGCTACTGTCGGCCACACTGACCTTGCCGGGTATCGCCGGTATCGTGTTAACTGTCGGTATGGCGGTGGATGCCAATGTGTTGATTTTTTCACGGATCAAAGAAGAGTTAAAAGCCGGGCTTTCTCCACAGGCGGCGATAAATGCCGGCTATGAGCGAGCTTTTACCACCATTATGGATGCCAATATCACCACCTTGCTGGTGGCGGTTATTCTTTACGGTATAGGTTCCGGTCCGGTAAAAGGTTTTGCCGTCACGCTTTCGTTGGGAATTATCACTTCAATGTTTACCGCGATTGTCGGAACAAGAGCCTTGATCAATCTGGTCTATGGCGGACGTAATATTTCCAAGTTGGCTATCTAAACACGTAATAGAGTAGAGCAGGAAAAGGTTATGACAGCGCAGAAAGTTATTAATTTTATGGGGCACCGTAAGTTGGCGGTGTTGTTATCAACATTGTTGATTGTGGTATCAGTTATTTCTCTGGCGACGCGTCAGTTGCAATTCGGTCAGGATTTTACCGGCGGCACATCGGTTGAAGTCGGTTATAGCAAGCCTGTCGACTTAAAGGAGGTTCGCCAGATCCTGGCGGATGCTGGTTATAATGGGGCGGTAGTTGTACATTTTGGCTCCGAGCAAGATGTGCTGGTTCGTTTGCAGCGCGGACATTCAGATAAGTTGGGTGCGGAGTTGTTGGCGACTTTGCAAGAAAAATTCGATGGCACGGTTGATTTGCGCCGCATTGAATTTATGGGGCCTCAGGTGGGTGAAGAGCTTAGAGATGATGGTGGGCTTGCTTTGCTGGCAGCCTTGATTGTAGTCATGCTATACGTGGCATTTCGCTTTCAGATTAAGTTCTCTGTTGGTGCGGTTGCTGCCTTGGCCCATGATGTGATTATCACCCTGGGTTTTTTCTCCATCTTTCAGTGGGAGTTTGATTTGACGGTGCTTGCTGCCTTATTGGCTGTTATCGGTTATTCCTTGAATGACACGATAGTGGTGTCGGATCGTATTCGTGAGAATTTCAGAAAGATTCGCAAGTCCTCGCCAATAGAGGTTATTAATATATCGCTGACTGAAACACTTGGCCGTACTTTGGTGACCTCCTTAACGACCTTGCTGGTATTGGTTGCCTTGTTTATCTTTGGCGGTGAGTTGATTCACGGTTTTGCTATTGCGTTGCTGATTGGTGTGGTTATCGGTACTTATTCATCTATCTATGTGGCGGCCAATATTTTGTTGATGCTTAATATCAGCAAAGAGGATTTAATGGTGCCGATTAAAGAAGGGGAAGAGATCGACGATATGCCGTAGCCTGGGGCACACTGACCCAGGCTAGTTGTTGGTTTAGGCAATATGCCCTAAAGCAGGCTTAACTGTTTGTAGCATGGCTTTAAAGCATTTTGGGTTGCCACATACGACATTGCCATTTTTCAGGTAATCATGGCCGCCGTTAAAATCACTGATCAGGCCGCCCGCTTCCTGTATCAGTAAGGCACCTGCAGCGATATCCCATTCGCTTAGACCTATTTCCCAGAAACCATCTACTCTACCCGCTGCAACGTAGGCAAGATCCAGTGCTGCAGATCCACCGCGACGAATACCGGCGGTTTGTTCACAGAGTATTTTCATTGTAGCAAGATAGCTATCCAGATTTTCCTGTTGGCGCGCTTTATAGGGAATACCCGTTGCCAATAAAGCGCCTTCGAGGCTTTTTCGCTTGGAGACACGAATGCGTCGGCCATTAAGTTGTGCTCCTCGCCCGCGGCTGGCGGTAAATTCTTCCTGACGAACCGGATCAACAATGATCGCGTGCTCCAGTCGACCCTTGTGCAGGCAGGCGATGGAAATGGAATAGTGAGGAATGCCACGAATATAGTTGGTGGTGCCATCAAGCGGGTCGATAACCCAGATGTATTCTGCATCCGGGTTGGTGTCTGCACCGCCGCCTTCTTCTGCTCTGATGCCATGTTCCGGGTAGGCTTTGAGGATCTGATCGATAATTTCCTTCTCTGATGCCCGATCGACCTCGGTGACATAATCATTGGTATCTTTGGATTCAACCGTCAGGATATCCAGTCGTTCAGTGGATCTGACAATCATTTCGCCGGCTACGCGGGCGGCCCGTAGCGCTATATTGACCATTGGGTGCATGGGGAGTGCTTCTATAGTGAGTGAGTGGGATTCCTGGCTGTCATTTTGTCGCGTCTTTATACCAGTGTAAGTCGCAGAGAAGGGTAGACAGTGTGCAAGGCGCGCGATTGTAACAAAAAGCAGCACTTCCTCCAATCATGTGTTAAAGATTGTGTTATAGATAGTGGTGCTGATTTGTTACAATCGCGCGCACTTTAACATGGGGCAGGTGAATTGTGGCGACAAAGACGGGGATAGATAATATTCGGGTGGTACTGGTTAATACTTCCCATCCTGGCAATATCGGTGGGGTCGCGAGGGCGATGAAAAATATGGGACTAAGCCAGTTATACTTGGTCGGTCCCAAGCGTTTTCCCGCTGACGAGGCCGTTTGGCGAGCGGCCAGTGCTGACGATATTCTCGATAATGCGGTCGTTACCGAAACACTCGATGAGGCAATAGAAGGTTGTGGTCTGATTATTGGTACCAGCGCTCGGGAGCGGCGTATACCCTGGCCCTTGTTTGATCCTCGCCAGTGTGGCGAAAAAGTACAACAGGAGAGCTCTTCGCACCCTGTTGCGCTGATATTCGGCAGAGAGGATCGGGGGCTTAAGAATGAAGAGCTACAAAAGTGCCATTATCATGTGCATATCCCTACTAATGAGGAGTACAGTTCGTTGAATCTGGCCGCTGCCGTACAGGTGGTCAGTTACGAAGTGAGAATGGCTTTTCTGGCGCAAGGGCAACTGGATCGTAGTGTTATCCGGGACTGGGATATTGAGCCTGCAAGCAATAAAGAGATGGAGCACTTTTATGGTCATCTCGAATCAACATTGTTAGGCACGGGTTTTATCGACCCTGCTACTCCCAGGCAAACCATGACCCGTCTGCGAAGATTATTTAACCGGATAAGAATGGATAAAATGGAATTGGCAATGTTCCGAGGGATATTAAGTGGTATTGATAAGCTGACTAAGTGATGTTTACTAACTGATTTTAAAGGTGTTTTCCGACTTTTAAGCTTGCCCTTGCGAAACAGTGGGGTAAGCCCCCGCTGGTTTTTACTTATCAATACCATTATAATTCGTACCGATTTAAAGGTTCGGCCTCCTGCCATTGTTGCTAATCATCGTCAGTCATCATCTAATACTTGACTAAAACTCTAGGTTATTACATACTCATACCACTTGAATAAAAGTGGTGAGAGTCTTATGCGACTGACAACTAAAGGTAGATACGCTGTTACGGCAATGCTTGATTTGGCTTTGCATGCCGGTTCCGGGCCGATCAGCTTGGCTGATATATCCGGGCGGCAAGAAATTTCACTTTCCTATTTGGAGCAGTTGTTCGCCAAACTGCGTCGTAATGAGCTGGTAAGCAGCGTACGTGGTCCCGGCGGCGGTTATCGCCTGAGTCGTGACAGCGCAGAGATATTTGTCGCAGAGATTGTTGATGCGGTGAATGAGAGTGTTGACGCCACTGGTTGTGGTGGGCTGAATGACTGCCTTGATGGCGAGGTTTGTTTAACCCATACACTGTGGTGCGATCTGAGTAAACAAATTCACAATTTCCTTAGCGACATCAGCCTTCGTAGTTTGGTTGATCGACGTGATGTGCAGGTCGTTTCTGCCCGGCAAGACAAAAAGGAAATTGAACAGGGTATTTTTATCCCGGCCACGGCGGCCACTGAATAATTCAACTCTATTTGATTGCTGACTTGTGTGTTTGAGTCGTGGCTTTAATGACAAACAGGCACCGATAGGTGTAGAGAAAAGATATGAAACTTCCGATTTACCTGGATTATTCAGCTACTACGCCGGTAGATCCAAAAGTGGCTGATGAGATGTATCAGTGCTTGTTGGCGGATGGTAATTTTGGTAATCCGGCTTCTCGCTCTCATGCCTTTGGCTGGAAAGCTGAAGCTGCGGTTGAAAAGGCTCGTGGTCAGGTTGCTGACTTACTTAATGCGGATAGTCGGGAAATTGTCTGGACCTCGGGAGCAACAGAGTCAGATAACTTGGCCATTAAGGGTGCAGCGCACTTTTATGTCAAAAAAGGCAAGCACATAATCACCTCAAAGATTGAGCATAAGGCGGTACTGGATACCTGTCGCCAGCTTGAGCGTGAGGGTTATGAAGTCACCTATCTGGATCCTGCCAGCAATGGCATTATTGATCCTTCCGCGGTCGCTGATGCGATTCGTGAAGATACTATCCTTGTCTCTCTTATGCATGTTAATAACGAAATTGGCGTGATCAATGATATACAGGCAATCGGTGAAATTACCCGCGCGCGAAAAGTATTGTTTCATGTTGATGCCGCCCAAAGCGCTGGAAAAATTGACATTGATCTGCAAGAAATGAAAGTGGATTTGATGTCATTGTCGGCCCATAAAATGTATGGCCCCAAGGGCATTGGCGTCTTGTATGTGCGTCGTAAACCCCGTGTTCGTATCGAAGCGCAAATGCATGGCGGTGGGCATGAGCGTGGTATGCGCTCTGGTACATTGCCAACCCATCAAATTGTGGGAATGGGAACGGCCTGTGTGATTTGTAAAGAAACCATGAAGGCAGAGGGCGAGCGTCTGGCAAGTTTGCGCGACAGAATGTGGAATGGCCTGCAAGACATGGAAGAAGTTTACCTGAATGGCGATGCCGAGCAGCGTGTGCCTGGCAATATCAATGTCAGTCTTGCCTTTGTTGAAGGCGAGTCCCTGCTGATGGCCTTAAAAGACCTGGCGGTTTCCTCTGGTTCTGCTTGCACTTCTGCGAGTCTCGAGCCTTCCTATGTATTGCGTGCGCTGGGTTTAAACGATGAAATGGCTCACAGCTCCTTACGCTTTACTATCGGACGTTTTACCACTGAAGAAGAGATTGATTTTGCGGTCGAAAAAATTCACCACGCCGTTAACAAATTGAGAGAAATGTCTCCTTTGTGGGATATGTTTAAAGAGGGAATAGATCTGGATTCTGTTGAGTGGGCAGCTCACTAATCCCTCGGAACAACGAAACAGTGCGTTAAATTTGTCGCAGAGCGACGAGTAGGAAATTTTGGAGAGCAGTCATGGCCTATAGCGATAAAGTATTGGATCACTACGAAAACCCTCGTAACGTTGGTGCTTTGGACGATAAAGATGGCAGTGTGGGTACCGGCATGGTGGGAGCTCCCGCCTGCGGCGATGTGATGCGTTTACAAATTAAGGTGGATGAAAGCGGTGTCATAGAGGATGCCAAGTTTAAAACCTATGGTTGTGGGTCGGCTATTGCCTCCAGCTCCTTGCTTACTGAATGGGTTAAGGGTAAAACGCTTGATGAAGCCGCATCGATAAAGAATACCGAAATTGCCGAAGAGCTGGCTCTTCCTCCTGTCAAAATCCATTGCTCAGTGTTGGCAGAGGATGCGATTAAAGCGGCGGTAAGTGACTTGAAAAAGAAGCGAAGTGCTAGCTAGTGTCCATCCAGAAACTGGTAGTTTTCGATAATTAAGTCCGGTCATGGCCAACACCAATCTAGCTCCTAGGCCTTTAAGTCGCAAGATTGGTGTTGGCCATGACCTCTTTGTTTAATTTCTGGATGGGCACTAGCTAGAAATGATAGTTAGTTGCCCCTGATCAAATATTATCCCCCGATGATAAATTATCATTGCGGGTGCCTGTCCAGCTAAGGGTAGGGCGGATTAGTAGTGGCTCGATGTGACTAGAAGTAAAAAGGAACGTAGATGGCAATCAGCATAAGTGAGAGTGCGGCTAATCATGTCGCAAAACATATCGTCAGCCGAGGTAATGGCTTGGGGATACGCTTGGGCGTTCGCACATCCGGCTGTTCTGGTATGGCCTATGTGCTGGAATATGTTGACCAGCAAGAAGATGATGATGAGGTGTTTGAAGGGCATGGTGTAAAGGTGTTTATTGACCCTAAAAGCCTGGCCTATTTGGATGGCACTGAATTGGATTTCACCAAAGAAGGCTTAAACGAAGGTTTTAAATTTAACAACCCTAACGTGACCAGCGAATGTGGTTGTGGTGAAAGTTTTACCGTATAACGACACGTGTTTTTGAAGTCCAGCGGACTTTATCCCTCTAACATCAAGCAGCACCGAGATCCCGGCAATTGGGAGAGGATATGCGCTCTCTTTCAGGCTATCTTGGCAAGCGGCTCCAAAAACAACGCCATAAATCATCGTGATTAGTGATAAAAGTTATTTTGAGGTTTTCAGTCTCCCCGAGCAGTTTCAGCTTGATTTGCCTTTGTTGAATCAGCGTCACCGAGAGCTGCAAAAAAAATTCCATCCCGACCGCTTTGCCAGTCA
>JAUXDF010000078.1 GCA_030618505.1 Spongiibacteraceae bacterium
CTCCGACTTCCTCTCCATTCTGCTTGGTTCCAACCCCGGTAATATCCCGCGCGGCAAGACGATTGATGCATTCGTACTGCCGCAGGTGCCCGAGGGCCTGCCCTCGGAACTGCTCGCACGGCGGCCGGATATACGGCTGGCGGAACAGGACCTGATCGCCGCCAATGCCCAGATCGGCGTGGCACGCTCACAGTACTTCCCGACGATCTCCCTGTCCGGCCTGTTTGGTTATGCCAGCACCGAGCTCTCCGACCTGCTGCAGGGCTCATCGGAAATCTGGGACATCGGTGCCGGTGCACTGGGCCCGATCTTTACCGGTGGCCGCATCAGCGGCCAGGTCCGCGCCTCGGAAGCGGTACAGCGACAGGCGCTGGTCGGCTATGCACAGAGCATACAAACGGCCTTCCGTGAAGTGGATGACGCACTCATCTCCAGTGTCAAATTCCGTGAGGAACTTGCAGCACAGGACCGGCGCGTCGATGCACTGAAGGACTATGCCCACTATGCGCAAATCCGCTATGACGAGGGACAGGTCAGCTTTATCGAGGTACTGGATTCAGAACGCCGCCTGTTCGATGCCGAACTGCTGCTTGCCCAGAGCAAGAACGATGTCTATGCCTCACTGGTTGGCCTCTACAAGGCCATGGGGGGTGGCTGGATACAGCAGGCAGAAACCGTGGCCAACGAGACCGACTATGCACCCGATGAAGAGAAACAGGAAGGCTTCAACTGGGGCATGAAACGAACGCAACCGGCGGCTGTAGAAGAGGCTGCCGGGACCTAATTCCGTTGAAATACTAAAAGTTAGTGGCGGAGGCTTCAGCTCCCTTTGTGGCATAAGTGCGAGTCAACCGCTTCATGCGGTAGGAACCCGTGCTTGATTGTCGACATATTGATCTATATCAATGTGAAAACACTTCTTCATTATATAGTCCTATTCACTTTAGGTCTCTCAAGTATGTACACTTCTCTGTTTGTGCATTACAAGAGCAACTTACAGAATCATGTCCAAAACCCGGGAACATACCATGCTGAAAAATATTCGTGAAAGCCTACACAAACTGAAAGAAGAACATCAGTTAATTAATTCTCATATAGGGACATATTACGATGAATCAGCAGAGGACGATTATCTGGAGTTCTTTACACGCATCATTACCAGGCTGGCACATGGCGAACGAAGCAGCATATACATAAATGACCCGGAAAATGAGACTGTTTGGTTCGAGGTAGGAACTGGAACTGACAGAAAGCATGTCTCTGAACATAAAGAAGGCTCTATGGTGGGCAGAGTCATAGCAAGTGGGAAAGCTGAAATTAATAATGATATGAATGCTCAAGAAGGAACTCGCAATGCTATTTGCGTTCCAGTACAAAGCATGGATAAAAAACAGGTGACAGGGGTAATTCAAGTAGTTAATAAGGAAAACGAAGAGTCATTTAACGAGGAAGACCAGGAATGGCTTGAAGATGTCGCTCACAATATCCAGTTCAACATTGAACATATCTCCTTACACCAGGGTTCGTTGAGTATCACAGATAAGATATTGGAAGCTTCCAACAAATTATTGACGACGCTCGCTATACTTTTCATGCTTTTATTAGGCGGTTTTACCTTGCTTCTGCTGGTTTTTTGGTTGGTCTCCTGATTGCGTTTACGATGGTCGTGGCTCCCTAGTTATTCAGCATCAAGATATTTGATCAGGGTGACAAGGTTTTTGTCGATGCCTCGTTTGCAAGTCATCTCATCCATTATGTTACGTTGACCGGTCGAACCCGCCACCCATGAATGCGACGTTCATTGTACCCCGTCAGCCCCAGTTGGACAGAATAGCCTGATTGTTTAAGAGATAGTTTTAGCTCATCGTTAACCCCTAGAGGAAACGATGATGCCAAGAAGAACCAACAAACCCAGCACCGAAAAGGCCGTTCGAGATATACGCCGTGCCACCCAGCGGCGCTATTCCGCAGAAGAAAAGATCCGCATTGTACTGGAAGGTCTGCGTGGTGAGAACAGTATCGCCGAGCTGTGCCGCCGCGAGGGGCTCAATGCCAATGTCTACTACCCATATAGACCTCTTTTAAATTCAACTTAATGAAACACGTATTTTATCCAATGTTTCAGTTGCCTCTTTGAACTCAAAACCACCGACCTGCTGGACCAGTTGTTTGAGCAATTGCTGATCGGCCTGATTACCCAGGCGGCTTTTTAGTTCAGTTGCTTTGTCTTCGGCATCTGGATCCATTTCTTCCAGCATTTCTGCTAGCTCATCCAGCTGCTGGTTAATCTCTTCAGGACTGAGGGGTTCTGCGGCCTCAGTTTGTACATCGGTTGTTTCTGCAGGCACCAAAGTGGCTAACCCATCCAGCACCGGTGCCATTACCAGCGCCAGTTGTTCTACCAGCTCAGTGATATTATCCAGTTCACCCTGCTTGATTGCTAACTCGACGTCTTTTGCCCTGAGATTGAGTTTGCCCGCACCAATGGTTGCTGCAACACCTTTAATCGTATGCGCCAGGCGCTGAGCCGTATCGTTATCACCCTCTTTCAGGGCGGCACGGATGGCGGCAACATCCTCACCATGATCAAGATAAAATTCACCCAGCAGCTTTCTGAATAGCTTCGGATTACCACCCACTCGTTGTAGCCCAGCATCGAGATCAATACCAAACAGCTGGTCTGGTAGGGTCTGTGCCTCATCTCCTGCCATGGCTTCATCTTCTATAGCATCCGGAAGCGCTCGTTCACCTACTTCAATCCATTTAATCAGGGTGCTAAACAAATCCTGTGGATTGATCGGTTTAGTAATATGGGCATTCATGCCTGCATCAAAAGCCGCTTCTTTGTCCTCTACCATGGCATTGGCGGTCATAGCCAGTACCGGCAGATCTTTGTATTGCTCCTGCTCGCGTATCTTGCGGGTAGCCGTGTAGCCATCCATCACCGGCATCTGTATGTCCATCAGGACACAGTCATAGGAATTATCCGCCAGTTTATCCAGGGCTTCCTGACCATTGTTGGCAATGTCGACAATAAACTTTGCCTGCTGAAGAAGCTCGGTCGCCACCTGCTGGTTAATCAGATTGTCCTCGGCGAGCAAAATATGCGCGCCCTGAATCGGTTTAAGTTCATCCATTTCAACGGCGTGACTGCCACTCCTGGCCGCACCGATCACTTCATGGCCAAAGGTCTCCATCGTCACATCGAGTAACAGCGATGGATTAACCGGCTTGTTGAGTTCATTGTCCAGTAGTTCAAACCCGGGGGCATCCGCATATTCCGAATGTCCGTGGGCAGTGACTAGAATTATTTTTGGAATTTCAGATAAGGCCATATCTTTTTTGATATGAATCGTGGCCTCCAGACCATCCATACCCCCAGGCATGATGTAATCCATCAATACCAGACCATAGGGTTCTTCCGCTGATTCAATCATCTCTATCGCCTGCTCAGCGCTGCGGGCAGTGTCAACATTCAACCCGAACTGCCCCAGATAGGCTTCAAGGATCTCTCTGGCATTCGGCGTGTCATCAACCACCAGCACACGCATACCTTCAAGGTCAGTTGAAAGGTGTTTTACACGATGCTTCGCCTCTTCATCAATAGCCAATTCCACTTCGAAGCAAAAGGTACTGCCTTGCCCAGCCTCGCTCTCCACCCAGATCCGTCCATTCATCAGTTCGGTCAGCTGCTTGGAGATGGTCAGACCCAGTCCCGTACCACCGTATTTTCTTGAGGTAGAAGAATCTGCCTGACTGAAAGACTGGAACAGTTTAGCCATCTGTTCTTCCGTCATGCCAATGCCAGTATCGTGAACAGAGAATTTGAGCCGAGTCTTACCCTCGACGATGCTTATCATGCTGATATTCACAAGGATCTGGCCTTCGTGCGTGAATTTAACCGCATTGTTTGCCAGGTTCACCAGTATTTGCCCGAGTCGCAATGGATCACCAATTAAATTGGCGGGCACCTCTGGTTGTCGTGAAAACAAAAGCTCCAGCCCTTTTTCCTGTGTCTTGACGCTAACCACGGTGGCAAGATTTTCCAGCACGGTATCCAGTGAAAATGGTACTGATTCAATATCCATCTTACCGGCTTCAATCTTGGAAAAATCCAGGATATCGTTGATGATGCCAAGCAAAGCGATAGCAGAGGCATGTACCTTGTTCAAATAGTCTTTTTGCTTAGGATTTAGCTCCGTGCGTAAGGCCAGGTCTGATAGACCAATGATGGCATTCATGGGCGTTCGAATTTCATGACTCATGTTGGCCAGGAAATCACCCTTGGCTTTCGTCGCCGCCTCCGCACCTTCCTTGGCCAGCGCTAATTCTTCCTGCGCCTGCCTCCGTTCTGTAATATCTTTAATCAAACCAATAAATAATTTTTCCCCTCCAACGGTAGTTTCAGATACGCCCAACTCTATCGGGAATAATTCATCACCCTTACGTTGCGCCATCACCTCTCGAGCTCTTCCTATAACGAATTGTTGCCCCGTCTCTCTATATGTTTCAAGATAACCATCATGATTTTCTTTATCGGGTGATGGCATCAACATACTGACGTTCTTTCCCAATACCTCAGACTCACTGTAACCAAATATTTTTTCAGCTGAGGGACTAAATTCCTGGATGGCGCCGATTTCAGAGATGATAACCAGGCCATCAGACAGGTTGGAAACTATGCTCCGTATCCTTGCTTCTGCTGTAAGTACTTTTTCATTTGCAATCGCAGAGCGCACACGCCCCCAGGCAAATACGCCCGTTAAAGCAAGAAGGAGAGCGATACTGAATAGGATGGTTGAGTTTGCCTGCTGCCTGATGTTCTCAACCGTTGCATAGGCCTCTGCAGCGTCCAGTTCAGTTGCTATACCGAAACCAAATCTTTCATTCCAAAGCCATGCACCAATGACCGACACGCCTCGGTAATCGTTATACCCTTGCAGATTGTAACCATCTTTCCCGGAAGTCGCTGAGGCTGCCATAAATGTCAATGCGAGTTCCTCTCGATTGACTGAAGGGCGGAATCCTTCCGTCATATTCCCACCAGGATCGCGTATTTCAAGATTAAGAATGCTACGCTTACCCGGTTGTATTAGACCCATTTCCCGTATGTCATCATCAAAACGACTTTCACTGATTAGCTGGCCTACAGAATTAAACGCATAACTCTCTCCAGATTTTCCAACTCGCCCTCGTTGAAGTATTTCTGTAAAGCCTTTCTCCGGGTCGATCATAAAAACCAGGGATGCCAGCACACGCTCATCAGCCGTAATAACGGCTGCTGCTGAAAGTATTAATTTCTTACTTCCTAAGCTGCTACCAACGGCGTTCTCGCCTTTCTTAGGCAAACTGACGGCACTAAATCTTGGCAATTGCATACTTTCATGGATAAATGCCAGCTCCGCTTCAGTCCCGAAGCGTTTGCCAATATAAGAGTATTTGTTACTGGATAAAATGAGGCCGCTAGGTTTGACAACCATAAACCCTATATAGTCTTTTTCATCTAATAAATGGCTCAACTGTACCTGCAAAGAAGTTTGTGCAGGCGCATTCATTAGCGTATTGCGGTCAGCACCTATCTCTCTCAATACTGAAACCAGCCCCGCAATATCGTCATCCTGCCCCCATAATCTCGCCTCATTTTGCAAGCCGCCCAGGTAAATCTTGGTGGCTTTGTCTGTGCTATTCAGCACCGTTGTCAGAAGCGATTTAATCTCATCAAACTGTTTATATTCAAGATTCAACCGATTACGCCAGGTAAATCCAGCAATTAATGTAGCAACCACTATCGTCGTAAGAAATAGTGGCCAAATCTTAACCAGCCCGCGTACCACCATCTTTCTATGAGAAGCTGTTTCACCACCTGCATAAGCATGCTGCTGATCGACACTATTAACATCAGATGACCTCATCCAGACAGCAGCCAACAGCAATAAAAGCGACATGGTGAGTAATATCACTACACCCAAAATAGAAACATAAACTTTCAGTTCGTTCCCGGAACGCGTTAGCCTGTTAATCTCTGACTGGGTACGATCACCGACACTTTGGCTCACTCGCCCGATGTACCCCATGACTTCTGACTTGGAGCGGTGATAGTCATCACCATGTAAGGATGACTGCGGTAACTTGTAGCCGGGTTCTATTTCTTTGTCATCTAGAAACCCAGCGACGGCGTACATCGCCTGGTCTTCCAATAGCACCAGCTTATCTGAACTTCGTTTGGCTTTACGCAATAGAGCAAATTCTTCATCAGAAAAACCCGCTTGCTTCATTAAGACCTCAAACGCAATCGGCTCACCATCTCCACGCGGCTTTTTTCCGGTTGAGGTGACGTAATCCCAATAAATCTTGTCATACCCAAGGGGTCTAGGTGCCTTGCCATCTCGAATATCCAGGATCTGTTTAAAATATTCCTCATACTGACTCTGCCCCGTTACCACATAGGTACGCGCCATACGGGTCAAATCATCAGAAGTTTGCCGCAAATGATCAACCAGATTCAACGAATTAACACGTTTTTGTTTTGCCGCATCGATTAAATGGTCATTCTCTACATATTGATTGAATATATAGAGTGCAGCTCCAATCAGCCCCATCAAGAGGACAATCAACAACATCAAGATTGCCTTATGCCCTCCCTGTCCCTTCCATAGCCTGATAAAGACAAATAATACGATAGCAGCTGTGAACAAAAATATTACGTATACCACCCAGTTAAATCGATCCATACTTACCTTGGTCGTTACCAGGTCTGTAATGGGGGGCGCTGCTAAGGTTCCCTGCTGAGTGCTCGGCGCAGATAACTGCAGCAGCGGTGATTGTAGCCAACGTTCAGATAATGTATGCAGCTCTTGCTCACTAACCGATTGAATACCTTTCGTAAGAATCGAATAAAGTTCACTCCTGCCTTTTGCTACAGCCATGTGCAATGCAGGGCTCTCTATCTCATTCAGGCTCTCATCTCTGATGTATTTAAGATTTGGAATGTAATTATTTCGGATGAAATAAGACAATACGCCGATACTATCAATGAATGCGTCTGCCTCCCCCGTTGAAACCGACATGACGGCATCCATCATATTATCGAAAGGTAGTAACTTAATATCCGGATATTGATTAGCAAGCACACTCGTAATTAGATAACCCTTAATAGCAGCAACTTTCTTGCCCTTAAGGTCATCAAGGCTTTTTGTTAATTGGTCATTACTATTGACTAAAATAACGGAGGGTTGCGTATAGTAACTCGGGGTAAACGTTGCATATTGTTGCCGTTTTTCACTGACATAAATTGCCGGCATAATGTCAAGATTGCCTGACTTGAATAGCTCCAGTAATTCATCCCAGCTATGGTCATTAACAAACTCCAGATTCAGGCCGACCTTCTCGGCAACCAGTTTTACGTAATCAATTGAAAATCCCTTTGGCATCCCGTCTTCCACAAAATCAAAGGGTGGCCGGTCATTCTCATTAGCGACCCTGATTGCCGGGTTCGCCTTTATCCAGCTGGTTTCATCCGCCGTTAACTTAACAGTATCTGAGGCAGACACGGTTCCTATGGGTGTAAGAGCGCTACAACACAGAAACAAAACGATTAATTTGGGTATCCAGATTAATTGATTTCTGAACATGGCGGGAATTATGTGAAGGAATGGCATTAGCTGTGTTTTTTATTTAATTAATATCAGAAACCGATCAATTAGTCAGGCCTATACGGATCACGATTCCCCCCATGACATCGTTAAGCTCAAAGTCTCGCCTGGGAGAACGTTTATGTGTGTTATGACAGGAGACACAAACCGGTGAAACCGCTACATCGGCATACACCGCTGTAAAATATTTCTTACCGTCTAGTACTTCTTCTGCATAATAAGTATCACCCTGACTGTCCGCGACGTACTTCAAACCCGCTTTTTCTGCCGCAGTTTGCGGGCCATTCTTTTTCCTGATCGGCCAAAGTGACCGCAAAGCGTAATTAAAGTCTAAGTTATCGTTATTCTTGATATTATCATCGACAATTTCCGCGCTATGACGAAAAAACTGTGCCGGCAGTGCAAGAGCCCTATCATCAATAAAATGCTCGCTCACCTTGATGACTTTTTCTTCCTTCGTCAGGCGATTAATAACAGTCTGTGTATATGAGGCACGGCCGGCTTTAATAACCAGATGCAGTGTATCGACCATTGTTTTCGGTGTTATTGAATAGGTTTCATCAGCGCCATTGGCCCCACTTGCCCCAGAGCCCAGCATTAGTGCCAACACTAACCTGGCAATTCGTTGATTCTTTTTGTTCATTGGTATTATTAAGGCCTGAATTAAGTATTTATGCTCAATAGCGGGGTTCGCTGAGTATCACAGATAAGATATTGGAAGCTTCCAACAAATTATTGTCGACGCTCGCTATAATTTTCCTGCTTACAGTAGGCGGCTTTACCTTATTCCTACTAGCTCTTTGGTTGGCTACCTGATTAAAGCACTCATTCAATTACAATTATTAACCAGCGCCCATCGAACCTATTGAGACCGTCGGATAACAACGCACGATCTTCAGGGGGGATCCAAATTATTCCTGTCCCAATAGAATCACTTCCAACTTAATACCTATATATTAATCACTGGCAGCCACTGCCAGCTTTTTGTAATTCTCACCTACCGATCCAAATAAGGACTTCAGCCGGTCCATATGATTTGTTGAAGACAACAATAATGCCTTTGTCCCCGCATCCAGTTCAGCTTCTGCCCCCAGATAGGACTCACGTATTCTGGAAAGACCCTTTCCTCCATCGGAGGTCATATTCTTGAGAAGAACCATATCGATTTCATCATAATCACTCGCAATATCTTTCAGGGACAACAAGATCGTATCCAAGCCCTCTACGGCCATGTGAGATAGCGCACTGGTTTTCTCTATCTTTTCCAGTTTCTTAAGCTCCTTGCCAAGGTCCTCAAGCGCCTCATTGATTGAAATAAGCTGATGCTGGTTATCGAGCAAGATATTGATTCTCTCGTATTCAGCTGGCGAAAGAGACGCATTACTCATTATATTTGTAATCACATCTCCGATGATTTCACTCAGGACCTTGAATGAATCATGGAATGCCTTGATATGCATAATGTCCTTTTCTTCCCTCAGGGCATTGAAGGATTTTGACATGATATCGAGTAATCTGGCTTGTTCATCCTCGATTTTTTCAATTGCCTCTTTGGGCACATCGAGTGAATAATCACCAAGAAACTTCAATTTTGAGGTTTCCTTTGCCAGCAATCTCGACTTGTTAATCTGATCAACCAGCAGCGAAGCGACGTGACTATTGCCATCCAGTAAAAGCTCATGATTAAACTCGGCTAGCTCATGTCTTTCTTCTTCTGTTGGTACTTTGGCGATAACTTTTAGCTCAGGATCAATTAAGGTAATAGCGGCACTGGCCTGTTTGACTTCTTCAAAATCGTCCAAAGCCAGTATGGTGCTCATTGCATCACGAATACGCAGCCGGTCCAGCAAAACACGGTCTGCAGGGTCACCGAATACAACAGTCTTACCTGCCTCTTTCGCTTTTACAAAGGCCTCTGTGTTGTTAGTCAGTACAACATGATTGATTCCCGATTCTTCCAACTGCTCTGATACCACTCGTCCAAATGCACCATACCCACATAGTATGACGTGCCCACCAATAATGCTTGACTGATCCAACGCCTCCTCTTCTATATTTCCTTTAAAAACAAGACCTGTGAGCCTGTCGATATTATTGATAAGAAAGGGCGTAGAAATCATAGATACAATTATGACTACCATTAGTATCTGAATATTCGTGGGATCCATCATCTGGTGGGCTAAAAGCAGTGAGAACACCACAAGGGAAAACTCACCAACCTGCGCCAGGGTAATTGCAGTCTTAAGTGCCACCTTCTTTTCGCTGCTAAAAGAAAGTATGGAAAATATGCTTAACGCCTTAACCAGCATGATGGCAACAGTCAACAAGAGCACCGGTAATATATTTGCAACCACAATATTAATGTCAATCTGCAGACCCACTGATACAAAGAAAACGCCTAACAACAAATCCCTGAATGGAATCAGGTCTGCCTCTACCTGGTACTTATATATAGTATCTGCAATCATCATCCCGGCAATGAAACCGCCCAATGAATAGGAAAATCCAAAATGGTGTGCAATATATGAGGCGCCCAC
>JAUXDF010000013.1 GCA_030618505.1 Spongiibacteraceae bacterium
GAAGGGGTGCCACTGTGAATGCCCTGGGGCTCGGCTTCACCGACAGGGCGTACACCCCAGGATCGATCGCGACTGCCCATCCATTTGTCGGGTGTGATGTTGTATTGTTTATCACCAACCTTAAGGCTTCCCGTCCAACGGCCCAGCTGTGCAAAGCGCATGGTGTCAAAAAGGGTTCGTCCGTGTTTACGAATGTAGTGGCGAGGCTCCAGGAAGGGGGCGTGAACACCCTGCCATTCAACGTCCATCTCAATACCATACTCATTCGGCTCTAACACCAGACGAAGTTTTTGTAGTCCCTCAATGACTTCAATTTTCATTGGGCCTACTGAAATATCGGCGCGGTCAGTGAGTGGTCGGGAGCCCCGAATAACCTGATGAGTGTCGGGCGTACGTACCAGCACAAAGCAATCTTGAACGCCCAATGCTGGATACTGACCTAAGCCAAATACCACAAAAATGTCACCGCTGCAGTCGTGCAGGTTAAAGTAGTAACGATCATAGAAATTACGATCACTGGTGCCGACATGGCGTATTACATCAGCGATCTGATGGACTGGATAATCATCCATTTTTGACAGCATCGTAGAACCCTCACAATTTAAACATTCAACATGCACCCAAGGCTCGGGTGATGCTTTGAAGTTATCTTACTGATTGATAAAGGTTTAGACAAGACCATAAAACTAATCGGGACATAACTGTCGCTTAGCGGGGGAGGGAATAAGGGTGCCTCCATTAATCTATAGCTGATACTAGATGCATCAGCTCAGTTCAAGTGCCTCCAGTACTTCGATAAGCTCATTCATTGACTGGAAGCGGTATTGTGGTTTTTTCTCTAGCATTTTTAATATAACTGCGTCCACAGCCTTATTTATTGCCGGGTTAATCTCAGAGGGTGGCGGTGGCACTTGAGTAATATGTTGAGCTAACACTGAACCGGTATCACCCTGAAAGGGTACGCCACCAGTTACCATGTGATAGAGAGTAATACCTAGAGAATATATATCGGAACGATAATCGATATTCTCGCCAGCAGCCTGTTCAGGGCTCATATAACCGGGTGAGCCAAGAATCAAACCTTGTTGGGTTTTTACGTTTGAATTTGCGTGTTTAGCGATACCAAAATCCGTAATACGGAAGGAGCCATCGGCTGCAAACAATATATTGGCTGGTTTGATATCTCGGTGTACGAAATTTTGTTGATGAGCATAAGCGAGCCCTTGAGCCAGCCCAATAACCACTTTGATGCTTTCATTAACAGGAATGGTGCCAGTGCGCTCAATTTTACCGCTCAGGTCTCCACCGGTTAAAAGCTCCATGACCAGCCAAAAATGGCCTTTTTCCTCTAGCAGGTCGTATACGGGTACCACATGTGGGTGCGTCAAAGCCGCGAGTGCTCTAGCTTCCACTTTAAAGCGCTCAGCATGCTCTTCATCACCCGCTAACTCAGAATACAATTCTTTTAATGCAACCTTGCGCTGCAAGACTGTATCAAAGGCCTGATAGACAATACCTGCACCACCGCTGGCCAGAGGTTTTTCAATCCGGTAGCGCTGGTTTTCTCCAATAAACCGCTGGGTAGTGAAGGGCTGTTGTATGACTTGTGTTTTTTCAAGCAGGCCATCGCCTTGAGTGTTATCACAATTGCTAATTTCGTCTGGTAAAATTTCAGGTAATAGAAAGCTCTGGGCTGTAGATCTTAGCGTTTTTGCTAACTCAGGATTGCTGTGTTCAATATTTGATGCTTGTTCAAGCAGTTGTTGTGCCTGTCTATTTCCGATTGTAAGAGCACGGGGAAGCTCAAGTAAAAGAACGACTAGAACGGTGCCTAGACCGACACACCATAAGCTTATGTTTATCTGTTGATAACGGCTATCGCGCAATTGTTCAGTTTGGCGATAAGCCGACGAATTAAATAAGATAGAAATACGTTCACCAAGAGTTTCCCGCTCTAATGGGTGCCAGTAATCGACCAAAACTTGACTGACTGGGCCTGCAGCAACAAGCAACAACAAAAGAATGATGCCCAAGGTGATTTGTGCCTTGTGTGACTGACGCATCCAGACTTTCAGTAATTTCGGTTTATCCATCAATTGCGGAAGCAATAAAGCCGACGACCTAAGTTGTTGAGCAGCCATTTTTATTTTATTCATTATAAAGAACTTATTTATGACAGGAGAGCAAGTCTAATGAGACGCTGATCGGATTATGGTCAGAGGAGCTCACACATTGAGACTCGACTTTATTGGGAATGAGCCCTCGATAGAAGACATGATCCAAGGGCAGTCCCAGGGAGTGTTTTCGTCGATCTTGTTCAAAGTGGATAGCCTTAAGAGATAGGCTGTCGATCAATTGATCAAGCCTTTTGACACGTTTCTGGCGCCAGGTATTAAAATCCCCGCAGAATAGGATGGGCCCATCATGCTGCAGTAGCACTTTGTAGACTCGATCCAGTTGTGCGGTAAATATTCGAGTACCAATGGTGAAATTGACAGCATGAATATTTACCACCATCAAGGTTTTATCGGTATCTTGTAGTGCATACTCGGTAATGAGGGTCGCTTTAGGTGTGCGTATAATCGGCTCGGTATGGCGAAAGCTATGAGCATTCAGTGGAGCAACACGGGATGCCGTCATCACGCCTGTTTGATGCATTTTATTGCGAAAGCCTGGCGAAAAAGCACGGTGCCGGTGCTCGGAAAAGACTTCTTCGAGCGCGCTACCCAAGGCTGCTTCCTGAATAATTACTAGGTCTTTGTCTTGGGAAAGGTGGCGCAGATCATTGTGCCAACCATGTTTAACTCCCTTGGCAATATTCCAGTTCAATAGCCGGATTTCATTTGGCGTGTTGCAGGTCAGTTTATCCAAAAAGCCCTGTTGAGGTGAGCTTTGGTGGGGGGCGGATGATTTGTCAGTTTGGGGATGTAAAAGCATTGCCTTTAACCTTACAAGTCTCTGGCTATTCGAAATCCAATGGTTTTGTGACGTTTGCCGGGTTTGGCACGGCTCCGGCTGGCATTAGTAATGTCGGAAAAATTACTTTTGAATGAGCCGCCTCGCACTGAGTAATACTTGCACTGGGGGGTTCTCCACGCATCACCATTAACCGGAGCTCCCTTATAACCCTCATGGAAGCAATCCTCAACCCATTCTCCCACATTACCGGCGGTGTCATAAAGCCCAAACTGATTAACCGCAAAAGAGCCGACTGGTGCAGAGGAGGCGCTGAACATCTTTACCCATGGGCTACTGCAGCCTTTGCGGCAATTGGCCTGCTTTTTGGCTGAATCGCCCTGCCACCAGTAATTGCCACTTGTACCGGCTCGCGCGGCATATTCCCACTCCGCCTCGGTAGGTAAACGATAGTGTTTACCGGTTTTTTTCGTCAGCCAGGCGGTATAGGCACTGGCGTCTAGCCAGCTGATATCGGCGACGGGATGGGTGTTGCGATCGTTGCCAAAGCTATTGGGAAGGTTTCTCTGGGTTTCTTTGGCAAAAACATCATATTCTGCGTAGCTGACCTCCTTTATTCCGATGGCAAAAGCATTTTTGATAGTAACTTTATGGGCAGGCTTAGCGACTGTTTTATCAACGTTGATATTGTCTCCCATCATAAAACCACCTGCAGCTATAACCACTATAGCGGGCGCTCTGTAACCCTTAGGCAATACGTCCTGAATGACACTGCCGGGTTTTAGTGCAGAGCTTAGCTTGATCAGCGTTACAGAAAACTTGCGATTATTCTTTTCAATATTTACCCAACGACTGTAGGGCGCGTAGCCTTTTGCACTAACCGAAATATGGTATTTTCCTGTTGCCAGCTTGATGCCATCGCTATATCGCGGTTTTATATTGAGGATACGAACCTTGGCATTCTTAGGTGTAGTGTTTACGGTAAGCCGGTATAGTGATGAGGCTTCGGCTGAGGCTATGGGTGGTTTTTTACGGCCGGTATTGTTTTCCTCGAAATCCGCTGACAGAGGAGAGGCCTGAGCATCTTTCTCAATGGGTCGTTCACCGGTGGCATTTATTTTCTGTGAATATTCCGCTGCTTTTTGTGAATTTGATGGTTTGGTATTGATTGTGTCCGCTGTGGGAGTAGCGAAAATTTGATCGATATTTAGACGTTTGGAATTATAATTCAATAGCATGGCGGCGCTTAGACAAACCAATGTCAATGCAGCGATAAGTCGAGGAGAAACTATTTTTCTGGCGCGGTTTTCCGCAATCGCCTCATCCAAATTTGAGCTGAATTGGCGGGTATTCACATTCGTTGCTGAGGACTCTAAAATAGCGGTATTTTTCAAACTATTGTCATCATCGCCATGATCTGTTTCAAGTATTGCTGACCTGTCTACTTCTTTCAGAACAAGCCCGTGCTTTTTTGAAATACGCAGACGTGTGAATACTTCAAAGCGTGAGAAAAAACGTTTTAACATTTCTTTGAAGACATGACCAAATGTGGCGAGTAGTGCTTCCAACAGAGAAAATGCCTGTAAAGCGGTCGGTTCAGTGTTAGCGATTCCCTGCTCTTTTCCCAGGCTAGCCTCTAATGCTGTAATGGCATCTACTACTTCTCTGCCGTGCTGATAGCGTGCCGCTGGTTTTTTTGCCAGCATTCGATTGATGAGCGCCTGAAAAATTTTGTATTCATTGGGCAGTTGAGGGACAGGAGCAGTTAAGTGTTTAACGGCAAGTGCCATCGCATTCTTACCTTGGTATGGGCGCTCACCGGTAAGCATTTCATAAAATAAAATGCCAAGGCTATAAAGATCTGAGCGTCCATCGATTGACTTGCCCTGGGTTTGCTCGGGGCTCATGTAATGCGGGGTGCCGGCTACGGATTTTATTCCAGGCTCCTTTGATGCAATGGAAATCGCAATGCCAAAATCCGTTAGTACTGCAGAGCCATCGTGTTGGAACAGAATATTATCCGGTTTTATATCGCAATGAACAAATCCTCTTTCACTTGCATAATCCAGTGCGGAGGAAATATTTTCCACAACGCCCAGTATTTCTTTAAGTGAAAGATCACCCGCTTTGATTCTCTCTGAGCATGATGCTCCAGGCAAGTAGTCCATAGCGATGTAAAAATGCTCATCTTGCTTGCCAACATCATAGATAGAAATAATATTGGGATGAGACAGGGCGCCAACAATGTTTGCTTCTCGAAAAAAACGATCACAAAACTTGGGGTCAGTGCGTAGCTCCGGCGATAAGACCTTTAGCGCAACTTCACGACCGACGCTTAACTGTATGGCAAGATAGACAGTCGACATCCCGCCATCGCCAATTTTTCGTAATATTTTATATCCAGGAATCGCCATAATGCTGCTTTAACCTACCGCCAATGTAGTTAAAACGGCGGCAAGGACGATACACAGTCCGATCGATAGCCATTTGATTGTTTTTTGGTGTTGCACTAAGGGGGCCAAAGGCGAGTTTAAAAGGGTTCGCTGAATTTCGTGACTAAGCGAGTCATGGCTGGTAGCGGAGATAAGCTGAACGGTGACGTTATCGGTGCCGCCATTTTTAAGGGCTTTGCCTATAAGTCGATCCACTAGAACCTGGTCTTCTTCGTAGGTTCTCGAAATGATGTTTTCTATCTCATCATCATCAACAAGATCACTGAGGCCGTCACTACACAGTAATATTTTTTGTCCCGGCTCTAATACACCTTTGATTTCATCGACCTTTACTTCGTCGATATTTGATATGCCAATAGATTGGGTGATGATGTTTTTTTGTGAGTGGTTGTGCATCTCTTCTTTACTGATTGCGCCGGAATCAAGTAGTTCCTGCACGTAGGAGTGATCGATGCTAATTTGTTTAAGGGAGTTCTTGTCCCAAAGGTAAGCTCTACTGTCACCGACCCAGGCAATTTGATATTGGATGCCCTTTACTTTAAGAGCGACTAAGGTGGTTCCCATATTGGGACTGCCAATATCGTTTTCAGCAGCGTCTTTGACAGCATGATGAGAGCCTGCAATCGCTTGTTTTAATCGAGTTCCCTCAGTTACGGCCTTATTGACGTGATCTCGAGCAATGCTGCTGGCAACTTCGCCCGCATCATGACCACCCATACCATCGGCAATTAACCACAAACCAATATCTGGCCTGGATAGGTAACAGTCCTCATTATTATCGCGAACGAGCCCGACGTGGGTGCCCGCACCATATTGTAACAACGGCGGCATTGAATGAACCGTACTTTTAACTCAGCTTGGAAGTGCAAATTGAGTAAAAGTAATTAGCTGGTTTTTGGGTGGTTAAGCTAGCGAATTGCGCATATTTAACCCTTCTATGCTATTGAATATAGTTGAAATAAGGGCTTTTAATAGTGACGTGTATAAAAATTGCCTGAGATGTGAACGGTACCCAAAAAAATCATATTTCAGGCTTCTCAACAGACAAAAACAAGCTACGCTTATAAGTATCTATGCTAAGGGGGCTTTTGTGTAACCTGGCAAATTATATTGTTGGAGAGGATCTTTCCGCAAGGCATGTTAAAACTACAGTACAAAGACAGTCAGCGTAGCGTTTGGTTAGTAGGGCCAAAGTTGAAGATCGGTGCTGACAGCGCTAATGACCTCGTTCTTAATGGAGAAAGCATTGCTGATTTTCATGCTGAGCTTTCGATTGCCGAAAACAAGGTGTCTGTTGCCGCAATTTCGAATAACCCGGTTGAGGTTAATGGCGAGTTAGTCTCTCACAGTCGTGATCTGAAGCTCGGTGACATCATTAGCATTGCTGATCGAGAGTTTAAGATTGTTGATCCTGTTCGAGAAACAGGATCCTGGCAGGCAGTGGACACAGATGATGCCAAAACAAATAAAGTGACTGCTAGCGGTAGTGGTAGTGGCTGGATTCTCCAGGGTAATCACAAGAGTTTACGTAATAAGCGCTATCCCATTAATGGAACGGTCGTTCTCGGGCGCGCTAGCGAATGCGAGTTGGATTTCTCGTATGATCGACTTTCCCGTCGGCATGCCGAACTTAAAGTACATAAGGGCCTTCTGTACGTTCGCGATCTTAGTTCCTCAAACGGTACTTTTGTGAATGGCAAGCAGGTCTCACAATCACGTTTGAAAAATGGCGACGTGCTTAGCTTTGATAAATTAAGCTTTACTATCGTCGGCCCAGGAAGCGGCGATGACGATGATCTTTTCGGCGGCGAAGATTTAAACAAAACCGTGATACGGCCTGCTCTTGATGCCGACACTATTAACAAGGCCGCAAAAGCAGAGAAATCGAAAAATCGTCGAGCATTGGCCAGCGAAGTCGTTGAGACTATGAGCGCCTCTGGCGTTGGTGAAAAGAAGGATAATAGCAGGGCTGTTTTGCTCAGCACTATTGCCGTACTGACTCTTGGGGTTCTGGGCTGGTGGGTTTTCGGGTAATCGTTTTTATAGACGGGGATCAGTGACTTGGAAAAAGTGTTGCAACAAAAAAGCCTAATCGGCAGGGTAGTCGAGAGTTCTCACATAATAGAAGGCAAAAATTTTACGCAGTTATAAATATATTAACGATGATTTTGATTTAACTTGCTCTTTTCCCGGTACGCCCCTTCAATAAAATAGCCGAAGTGTTTTCCTAGTTCCGGATGGTTTATCTGTTCACTTGAATTGTCCGCAAGCAAGTTTTGTTGTGCCACATAAGTGGTATAGTTTGCATTGTGCACAAGAATTTTATACCAAGGCTTATTTTTTGGTGGTGAAGATTTTGCCATAGACTGGTACCACTCATCTGTCATGCTAAAGCTTGAGTCAGCCTCTAATATAACTCCTCGATAACCGAACAGCTTATGTTCGATCAATTGCCCGATGTAAAACAAATTATCCTGACTCATCGCTTGATTACCTATACAACATGTGATACTGAATCCTCATTAATTGACAGTATAGGAGAGATTTTAATACTTGTGCATTTTTTATCTTATAGTGTGAACTGGAATAAAGTAATTCATTTTTAATAGTTTAATTCCATATTCGAATGGGCAGCCGTTTTGCGCCCCACTCACCTGGGAGTGGATCGAAATGACCAGCAAGAGGGTGGTTGCAGTGATTACATTTACCATTTTGGTCAAGCTCCCAGCGTCCCAGCACATACCAATCCCTTTCTATTAGCAGTTTGTTGCAGTTGGCACAGTAGGTGCTCCCGCCTTCTTTGTCATGGATATTGCCGGTGTAGACATGATGAAGGCCGTTGTGCATAGCGATATGACGGGCTCTTGATAGTGTTGACGGAGGAGTTGACGGGGTGTTTTTCATCTTCCAGTCGGGGTGAAAGGCGCTGAAATGAAGGGGAATATCACCACCAAGATTATTAGCGACCCACTTTGTTAGCGATTCTATCTCTTTATCGGAATCGTTCAGGCCGGGAATGAGTAGCGTAGTAATTTCAAACCAGACATTGGTTTCTGTTTTCAGGTAGAGCAGGGTATCAAGTGTGCTAGCAAGGGAGCCGCCGCACTGCTTTTTATAAAAGCTCTCAGTGAAAGCTTTTAAATCGATATTGGCAGCATCAATATAATTAAAAAATTCACGGCGGGGTTCATCGCAGACATATCCCGCTGTGACTGCGATGGTGTTGATATTGTTCGCTTGGCATTCTTTAGCGACATCAATTGCGTACTCCATAAAGATGACGGGGTCATTGTAGGTAAATGCGATATGGCGACAGTCCGTTTGTAATGCTGCCTTGCAAAGCTGCTCCGGGCTGGCGGACTCGCAGAGGGTATCCATCTCCCGTGATTTACTCATGTCCCAGTTTTGGCAAAATTTGCAGGCAAGATTACAACCGGCCGTTCCGAATGACAAAACCGGGGTGCCGGGGAAGTAATGGTTAAGTGGTTTTTTTTCAATCGGGTCAACGCAAAAGCCGCTAGATCGACCGTAACTGCTTAAAACAATTTGATCATCCTGGCGCTCGCGGATAAAACATAAACCCCGCTGATTTTCGTGAAGGTGGCAATATCGAGGGCATAAATCGCATTGAATACGGCCATCATCTAACTTATGCCAATATTTGGTTTTAACGGTACTGCTGGAAATAGTCATAACACTTAAGCTCAATAAAACTAATTTGTCGTTACTTATAAGTCATCACTGATAAATCATTGCTGATAATAGTTACGATTATTAGTTAGTTTGGGGTTGAAATTGGCGTTTCAAGCGCTAGTGTATAAGCTATTAATATCCGCTTAATATTGATCGATATTTTCCTAAGCTGGCAGGGAGTTTACTTTTCCTTATTGATCAATGATACAGGAGGAAATAATGAATAAGCAGATTAGAGAACCCGCGGTGGCAGGACTGTTTTACCCGGCAGATCGCCTGTCTTGTGACGATGAAGTTACATCGCTGCTTGCCGCCAATAACGTCGACTCAGAGACTGGCAAGCCAAAGGCGCTTATTGTTCCCCATGCGGGTTATGTTTATTCGGGAGCTGTGGCAGCACGCGCCTATAATAAAATTAAGCCCTTTGCGCAGAAGATCAAGCGCGTGGTGGTACTTGGCCCCAGTCATCGAGTCCCTTTGAGTGGACTTGCGGTCTCATCGGCAGATTGTTTTCGCACTCCGCTCGGCGAGGTAATGCTGGATCGCGATAGCATCAGTGAGCTGGTACAAATGCCTGAGGTTAAAGAATTTGACCTTGCGCACCAGTATGAGCACAGCCTGGAAGTTCATTTACCGTTTTTGCAAAAGACTATTGGTGAGTTTCTATTGATTCCGGTAGTTGTCGGTGAATGCTCCCCGGAAATTGTTGCAGACCTTTTAGATCGTTTTTGGCAGCAGGACGACACTTTGATTGTGGTGAGTACAGATTTGAGCCATTTTCGTGATTATGACAGTGCCCGTATTGTTGATGCCAGGACCAGCGATGCTATTAAGGAGCGACAATATCATCTCAATGGCGAACAGGCCTGTGGGTGTTATGCGCTTAACGGCTTATTGCTAGAGGCCAGTCGAGCTAACAATACTGTGAGTTGTATTCAGTTGGTAAACTCAGGGGATACGGCCGGCGACAAGGAGCGTGTCGTAGGGTATGGTGCTTATGAAATCCACTGAAATTGATGAGCAGCAACGTAAATTATTACTAAAGCTTGCGGCCACAGTTGTATCAAAAGCGGCATATCAAGGCGAACGAACCACTGTTAATATTGCTGATTATAGCGGCGTGCTTGTTGAGCAGCGAGCATGCTTTGTTACTTTGACAATTAATCACCGTCTGCGAGGCTGCATTGGCTCTCTTAGAGCAGTTGAGCCTCTGGTGGCCAGTGTCGCCCATAATGCCTATGCTGCAGCAATGACTGACCCCAGGTTTCCCGCAGTAACTAGCAGTGAACTGGATACATTATCCTATGAGATATCCGTATTAACTCCACCCGAGCCAATGCCTGTGAAAAGCGAAGAGGATCTGCTGCGCGATATTCGCCCCGGCATTGACGGTATTATTCTTGAGGGGGAGGGCTGCGGTTCAACCTATTTACCCAGTGTCTGGGAGCAACTGCCAGAGCCTGGAGAATTTATTCGGCAGTTAAAATTAAAGGCAGGGTTGCCCGCTGACTATTGGTCATCGTCAATGACAATACAGCGATATCGCACTGAGTCATTTTCTAGTTGAATCTCTAAGGGGGGGTGATCCTCAGTAGCATGTTTTGGGCGCTTTAACGGAGAACTTTATAAGCGTCTATACTCTTGTAATGTATAATCTAGTATCAATGGAATGAAATATGGACGATGCCTTACCGGCTAATACTGAGGTTTCTCTAGCGCTTCCCGATATGATGAGGGGTATCGCTAACGCCTTTGGCAATGAGTTTTTGCAAGCCATTATTCAACAGCTGTCTATTGCCATCGGTGCCGATTACACCTTTATTGGTCGTTTTGATGAAAGCGTCAATAAAGTGCGCACGCTTGCGCTATGCCAAGGCGCTAATCTGCAGGCTAACTTCGAGTATGACCTTCTAAATACGCCCTGTGAGAATGTAATCGCTGATAGTGTCTGTGTTTACCCTCAGGATGTTTGCCAGTTATTTCCACTCGATACACTGCTCGTTGAGATGGGTGTTGAAGGCTATGTCGGCTTGCCGATTTATAATCGCAGTGGCGCGGTACTGGGTTTGGTGGTTGGACTTTACAAGCAGCCGATAATAAATATTAGCTATGTGGAGTCGTTATTCAAGCTATTTACTGGCCGTATTGGTGCTGAAATTGAAAGCGTCGAAAAGGCCGCTGCGCTGGATAAATTAAACCAGGAGCTGGAACGACGGGTTGAGAAAAGAACTGCCGAATTACTAAAGGCTCAACAACAGGCTGAAGACGCCAATCAAGCTAAAAGCATGTTTCTCGCAGCAATGTCCCACGAAATCCGTACTCCCTTAAACGGTGTGCTGGGGATGGTTGAGCTCTTAAAAGATACCAGGCTCAATGACATTCAACGTTATTACGCGAACATCATTGAAAGCTCTGGTCATATGCTGATGGCTGTTATTAACGATATTCTGGATTATTCCAAAATTGAGGCTGGCGAGCAAACCCTGGAAAACTTACCCTTTAATCTGGCCGAATTACTTGAGGAACTCATTGCCCCCTTTCGCTTAATGGCCAAAGATAATGTGCAACTCATTGCCAGTGTTGACCCGGCGACTCCAATCTATCTTGTCGGTGATGCGATTCGACTCAAACAGGTGATCACCAATCTGCTTAGTAACGCCTTCAAATTCACTAATCAAGGTTCGGTGACACTTCGTTTTAGCTGTTCTGAATGTACACCCTCGCGGGTACGATTGAATTGTAGTGTTACCGATACCGGGATAGGCATTGATAAAAATGAACAGCAACGCTTATTTCACGCCTTCTCTCAGGTTGATCAATCGACTAATCGAGAATACGGCGGCACAGGTTTAGGCTTGAATATCTGTAAACGCTTGATCGGCATGATGGGCGGTGATATTCAATGCGAAAGTACTTCGGGGGTGGGCAGCACTTTTCATTTTTCACTCGAACTGCATCGAGTCGCAGCTATTCCCAGCAACGCTGCTGAAGAGATTGATTTTAGTGGCATGCATTTGCTGATGCTGGAGGATCAGCAAATCTATTGCGATATTATTGGCGCGCAAGCGCGAGCACTTGGCTTTAGTTTTGATTCGGCGCGTGATGGCAAGGCATTATTGGGGAAGCTGGAGAAGTTGGAGAATAATTCTTTGCCAGATTTTTTACTGCTCGATCTGGAAGTTCCAGATACAGATTCATTCTCGCTCTCGAAGCACTTGGGTGAATTTGAGCGACTAGCTCATATCCCGCGTATATTGGTCACCGCTTCGTGTACCTTACCCTCTCGCTCGCAGTGGGAGAGCAGCGGGTTTGTTTCTGCGAATTATAAGACAACTTCGGTGGCGCAGTTGCGACTACTATTAACGGCTAATACCACTGTGCAGGAAAAAGCATCTGATAAAGCCGAGAATCAAACCGGCGCTGACTACAGTCATCTAAGGGTTCTTGTCGCTGAGGATAACAAGATTAATCAAATGGTGATCACGGGCTTATTAAAGCGCTTGCATATTTGTGCTGATGTGGTTGATAACGGTGCGCTTGCTTATGCCGCTGTGTGTGAACAAAAGACTCCTTATGATTTATTGTTAATGGACTGTGAAATGCCGGTGATGGATGGCTATGTCGCAACGCGTAAAATCAGAAAGTGGGAGAAAATGCATAACTGTAGCCCACTGACTATTTATGCATTAACCGCACATGTACTAGCCGAACAGATGGGTCGGTGTCATGAGGCGGGCATGGATGGCAAATTATCCAAGCCCATTAATACTGTAGAGTTAAGAGGGGTGCTAGATGGCGTTTATTCAGGAGAAATAACAGCTCGTGGAGTATAGTGTTAGTTCGCAGTAAAATATAAGCAGCCACTATGGCTTCTACAGCTGACACAATTTATAAAATGAACGCACCACTTTAAAGCTTATGGTATCTTGCCTGGCCAACCATATGGGTGGTAGTTAAACTAATAAAAAATTAACTAATTGTTATCGAAATTCCCTTGCTTAGGGGCCTAAATAAAGGGGGAGCTTAGTGTTAAAATATTTGGATATCAGGCATCATTCCATTGCACTCAAGATAGGTTTATGGGGTTTTATCTTGATGCTTTTTATGCTCATTCTTGCATTACTGAATAATAATCAATTACGCCTTTTAGGCGCTGAGACCTCCATAATTGACAATCAGGAGGTTCCTGCGATAAATGCATTACAAACACTGGAAGGGCTGATTTACCAGCAAACCATCTTGCGTCTTCGGATATATTCAGAGGCAAAATTCCCAAATGCTAATGGCAATTCTACGATAGCGATTCAAACGGCAATTGATGCTTATGGTGATCTATCTATTCAGGTTAGGGAGGCTCATCAACGCATTGAAAATTTAATGCAAGGCTATGCTAGATTGCTAATGCCCTCTGATTCAATACGCTGGCAAAGGTTACAGGCTGAGCGTCAGCAGGCTATACAAGCGAGCTTAGATGACCTGGCCAAAACTACTGCGCAACATAACGAGATTGTGCAGCAAGGCTTTGCTTCTATCCGTTCGGGTCGTACGGAAGAGGCAAAAAACCTGGAATTACATTTAAAGGAGCTCGACGAATTATTACATCAGGAGCTGGGGAAGTTGTCCGCAGCTGCTTATAGCGGTGTCACCAATTCAGGCAAGAAAATACACAATGTCGTATATGGTGCCCGGCAGATAACATTTTTTTTATTATTTTGGTTTTATCTCATTGGCATAGTGGCTGGATCTTTTCTTATCAAAATGATCGTCTCGACAATAAAAACCGCTACTGGATTTGCTAAAGATATTGCCGATGGTAACTGTAGTGATCGCGTTGATGTTAAGAGCCAAGATGAGCTGGGGTGCCTGTTACAGGAATTGAACAGGGTAGCCACGGCTTTTGATAAGTCCAAAGGTTAAACACTATACATCAAGGATTAGCTGGTTTGCATCTGGAGATGGCTGTTTTCTCCCTCTCCTTTGATCTCTTATTTGCGAGCTTTGCACAAACAGGGTACAGTAATCCCGCTTATCCGATCAGTAATAATGTGCTTTCTTAATTAAGTGCTATAACTAATTGACATACAAGGTTATTTATATGAGTTTCTTTATTCCAGCCGCCCATGCACAAAGTGGTGCTCAAGCAGCGCCAGGCGGAGATATGTTCCAGTTTGTATTTTTAATCGGAATATTTGTACTTTTCTATTTTGTGGCGATTCGACCACAGCGAAAGCGCCAGAAAGAACATCAGAATATGGTCAGCGATCTCGCCGTTGGAGATGAAGTCACTACCAACAGTGGTATTCTTGGCAAGGTAAGAAAGATCGAGGATGACTTTCTTGTGTTGAAAGTAGCCGATAATGTTGAGCTAAAATTCCAGAAATCGGCGATTCATGCCGTATTGCCCAAAGGAACCATTAAGTCCATCGGTTAATATCAGACATTGGGTAGCCTACGCGGCTACCCAATTGTCATGTGTTGATACACTCACTTTATTCCTATGACCTTACAATACCCACCTCGAATTGAACTTGCCCGACTTCCCACCCCGCTTGAGCCGCTTGATCGCTTATCCGAGCAGATGGGTGGCCCGCGTATCTGGGTTAAGCGTGACGACTTGACGGGTTGTGTGGCCAGCGGCAATAAAATTCGTAAGCTTGAGTTTACCTTCGCCAAGGCGATAGAACAGGGCTGCGATACTTTGATTACCTGTGGCGGGCTTCAGTCCAATCACTGTCGATCCACCGCAATTTTGGCGGCAAAGCTGGGTTTGAAAGTACATCTGGTGCTGAGAGGATCTCAGCCCGAAGGTATCAGCGACGGCAATCTTTTTATTGATCAGCTCGCCGGTGCTCAAATCAGCTACTATCCACCTCGGGAATACCAGCAGCACCTTGGCGACATTCTGATTCAGTTGCAGCAGAGCTATGCTGATCAGGGGCGCAAAGCCTGGATTATTCCCACCGGTGCCAGCGATGGTATTGGCGTATGGGGATATATCCGCTGTTGTGAGGAGCTCAAGGCTGACTTTGCCCACCACCGGATTGAGCCAAAGCATATTGTTACCGCCAGCGGTTCCGGTGGAACTCAGGCCGGTTTGACAGTGGGCAATATTCTTCATCAGCTTAATGCGACAGTTTATGGTATTAACGTTTGTGATGATGAAGCTTACTTTCTTCATAAAGTTAGCCAGGACTTGCAAGAATGGCGTCAGCTCTACGGTCAAAAAATTGATATTAGCAGCTTAAATATTCAAGTCATTGATGGTTATGTGGGCCCGGCCTACGCTAAAGCAACACCAGAGATATTCGATACCATCAAAAAAACCGCACAACTCGAAGGGCTGATACTGGACCCGGTTTATACTGCAAAAGCGTTTCACGGCATGCTACAAGAGCTGAAGCAAGGGCGTTTTGGCGATAGTGGTGATATCGTATTTATCCATACCGGCGGGCTGTTCGGCTTGTTTGCACAAAGAGACCAAATAGCGTTTTAAATCCCTTTATTACCTGCTTCTCCCAGTGCTGTACTGTGTTATTATTACCTTCTTTTATTGAATCGTTTATTTTATTTTCACTTATTAGCCAGAATTATTTAAACCCATAGTTCGGCAGACTCAAGTTGTAGTAAAACCTTATGAAACCAGAATTATTATCGCCTGCAGGCTACCTGAAAAACATGCGCTATGCTTTTGCCTATGGTGCAGATGCCGTCTATGCCGGACAACCGCGTTACAGTCTCAGGGTAAGAAACAATGAATTTAAAAGTCTGGAAAACCTGGGGCAGGGGATAAGTGAGGCTCATGAACTGGGCAAGAAATTTTATGTTGTTAGTAATATTTCACCGCACAACAGTAAAATTGGCACCTTTCTCGATGATGTTAAACCTGTTATCGAGCTTAACCCCGATGCGCTGATTATGTCAGATCCGGGGCTGATTATGATGGTACGTGAACAATGGCCTGATATGCCTATCCACCTTTCGGTGCAGGCCAATGCGGTGAATTATGCAACGGTTCAGTTCTGGCAAAACTACGGACTTGAACGTGTTATTTTGTCGCGAGAGCTTTCGCTGAAAGAAATTCGTGAGATCAAAGAAAAAGTGCCCGAAATGGAACTTGAAGTTTTCGTTCATGGCGCGCTATGCATCGCTTATTCTGGTCGCTGCCTGTTATCTGGCTATATTAATCATCGTGATGCCAATCAAGGCTCTTGTACCAACGCCTGTCGCTGGAAATACGATGCCCATGAAGCTAAAGAAACAGAATCCGGTGATGTCATCCCCGTCAAGCCAATAGTCGCAGAACAGTATGAGCCTGACTCTCAGCTCGGTGGTGGCCCTGTTACCGATGAGGTTTTCCTGCTGCAAGAGAAGGGGAGACCAGATGATTATATGCCAGCCTTTGAGGATGAACACGGCACCTACATTATGAACTCAAAAGATCTGCGGGCGGTGCAGCATGTGCAACAGTTTTCTGAGATGGGGGTTCACTCAATAAAAATTGAGGGTAGAACAAAATCTCATTATTACGTTGCAAGAACTGCCCAGGTTTATCGCCAGGCAATTGATGATGCTGCCGCGGGTAAAAACTTCGATATGAACCTGATGGGTCAACTGGATAACCTCGCCAGTCGGGGTTATACCGAAGGCTTTTATCGTCGTCACGTGCATGATGAATATCAAAACTACGAGCAGGGTAATTCGCTGCCAACCCAGCAACAATTTTGCGGCGAAGTGATTGAATATGACAAGGCCGCTGGTGAATTAACCGTTGAAGTTAAAAACCGCTTTTCTATTGGCGACTCGGTCGAATTAATGTCACCTGCGGGCAATCAAACTTTCACGCTGGAGAAGATGGAAGATTTGAAAGGCAAGTCGATGGATGTGGCGCCTGGCTCCGGTTATGTCGTTAAAATTCCTGTGGATAATGCCGAGAGGATGGAATTCGGATTGTTAATGAGAAACTTTTCCTAAGCTTTTTCTCACATAACATAAATAGTAGGGTGCACCTACAACACGGGCATAAACGGCCCCCGCACCACAAGTATTGAGCTGGTGCGGAGGCCGCACCCTACAAACGCCACAGTGTTGGTATCGCTCACTGTGAAGCATCGGGCATATAATGGACTCTTTAGAAGCACTATTAAAAACCATCAACTCCTTCGTCTGGGGTGAATTTATGCTGGCGCTTATTCTTGGCGCAGGCCTTTATCTCAGCATCGGTCTAAAAGCGATGCCGATTCGAAAACTCGGTTTGGGGTTTCGCTTACTGTTTCAGCGTAGCAGTTCAAAAGAGGGTGAAATCGCCCCCTTTAATGCACTGATGACCTCTCTCTCAGCCACTATCGGCACCGGTAATATCGCCGGCGTTGCCACCGCAATATTTCTCGGTGGTCCCGGAGCGCTATTCTGGATGTGGTGTACTGCACTGTTGGGTATGGCAACCAAATATGCCGAAGCGGTATGTGCTGTTCACTACCGGGAAAAGGACCTCAATGGTCATTATATCGGTGGGCCTATGTATTACATTAAAAACGGTCTTGGTTCATCCTGGCGCTGGTTAGCCTGGTTATTTGCATTTTTTGGTACCATCGCAGGTTTTGGTATCGGCAATACCGTGCAGGCAAACTCGGTTGCCAATGTCTTGCAATCGGATTTTTCAATTGATCCCCACATCACTGGTATCGTTCTCGCCTCTCTGGTTTTTGTGGTTATCATCGGCGGCGTAAAGCGCGTCGCCCATGTTGCAGGTGCGCTGGTACCCTTAATGGCTATCGCCTATTTAGTGGTTGGCCTGACTGTTTTGTTAATGAATATCAGTGAAATCCCAGCGGCATTTTCATTAATTTTTGAAAGTGCTTTTACCGGCACCGCTGCCAGTGGAGGCTTCGCCGGTGCTGCTGTTTGGGCGGCAATGCGTTGGGGTGTTGCCAGAGGCATATTTTCAAATGAAGCGGGTTTGGGCAGTGCGCCTATTGCTCACGCTGCAGCAAAAACTGATAGCCCGGTACAGCAGGGTATGATTGCCATGCTGGGCACCTTTATCGATACGATTATTGTTTGTAGTGTGACTGGGCTAGTGATTATTGTGAGTGGTGTATGGACTAGCGGCGAAACCGGTCCTAGCTTATCGGCACTGGCATTTAGTAACGGTTTTGCCGGTGGAAATTACGTGGTAAGTATCGGCTTACCCGTTTTTGCATTTACTACAATGCTCGGTTGGAGTTACTACGGTGAGCGTTGTGTGCAATATATTTTTGGTGAAAAATCCGTACTGCCCTTTCGAATTTTATGGGTTTTTGCCATTTATCTTGGCGCTGTCGCAGAGCTGGATTTCGTTTGGTTGTTGGCTGATACATTAAATGCC
>JAUXDF010000033.1 GCA_030618505.1 Spongiibacteraceae bacterium
CTGGCCAACGCAAATCTTGCGACTTAAAGGCCTTGAAAAGGCCTAGGAGCTAGATTTGCGTTGGCCAGGAGCAGACTTAATTTTCGAAAACTTCCGGTTTCTGGTTAGGCACTAGTTACGAATTTTTAAGCTTTTCAGGGCTTTCAGAGATCACATAACCTGACGAGGTTCTGCCTTATCAAGGCAGTGTTCAGGAGGCCAAAAGTCACGTTCCCTTGTCGTTACATTTTTGTCTCCACAAATCGTGGCGTTACATACTACTAGGCAGTAGTTTTGCTTGTCCCGAATGCTTACCCGTCTCTTTTCTGTCTTAGCTCTTGCACGATATCAGCCCAGTAGCTTGGGTCAGGGTAGCGGTTGTGGGTAAGACTGACGCTGTCGGCGATGCCCTCAAGGCGCTCGCTGAGTTTTGTTGCAATCTCATTGCGGGCGCCAACTACGGCGATGGTTTCGAGAATTTCATCGCTGATTAGTCCCGTCATATCATCCCAGCGTCCTTGCTTGGACAAAGCATTTAATTCCCGGTGTATGTCTTCCCAGCCGTGGCATTTTAGGGTTGGTAGATAGGCGGGGGTTGAGCCATAAAAAGCCAGCTGTTTTTTGGCGGCTAACTTGGATGCTTTAAACTCCTCTTCAGTATCTGCGGTAATAATTAAGGTGGCGCACATTACTTCCAGATCATCGAGGCTGCGCCCTGAAATCGCCAGTCCTTTTTTCAGGGCTGGCAGGTTGTTCTCCAGTAGTGATTTGCGGGTGTTAAAAGGATGAGAGATAAAACCATCGGAAACTTCTCCGGCAACCTGCGTCATCAGGGGGCCAAAACCACCGGTGAAAATTGGCGGTGAGCCATAGGGGTTGGGGCCGGGATTAAACGCCGGAATCATTATGCTGTGGGTATAAAACTCGCCCTTAAATTTGAGTTCGCTGTTGCCTTCCCAGCAATCCCAAATCGCTCGAATGGCCTGTACTATTTCACGCATGCGGGCGGCCGGCTTTGACCAGGTGGCGCTAAAACGTTTTTCGATATGAGGTTTTACCTGGGTGCCCAGGCCAAGAATAAATCGGCCGCCACTGATGGACTGCATATCGTAACCAAGGTTGGCCAAATTCATTGGGTTACGAGCAAAAGCAATGGCAATCGCAGTGCCAAGTTGCAGTGTTTTGGTGTGTTCTGCAGCCACCGCTGTTGCTAAAAAAGGGTCATGTTTGGCTTCAAAGGAAAAGCCGCCGTCATAACCAATATCTTCCAGCTCTTTGTAGATGGTGCGGGCTTTTCGTGGGTCTTCCAGTGGCGCTGTGGTGTAGATTTTCATGCTGCATATCTCTGCTTTGTGATGCGGGAGATGATGATAGAGTCTGGGCCTGAATGTTGAGTCTTATTTGCCGCACTCGAAGGTGTGTTGCTTTTGTTAGTGTCGAATTAGCTATGTCTATCCAGGCGCTTGGATGCTTCCAGCGCTTTATCGTAATTCGAACCGATTTTATTGTATAACTGTGCGGGCTTAAAACCATCCTCGCAGCGCTCCCCGTTAGTATGGTGATGCTCCTCGGCTATTTCGAGATGGCTATGACAAAGTGAGATACCATTTTCCTTTACATAACCACCATTGGGCATCAGCGTTCTATCGGTAATATGATGCACTTCCAGTTGCTCTGTTTGTTTACAGATCACGCATTTATTTTGATCTCTTTTAAATACGGCATCGCGGAATTTTTGACGGATAATCTTCTTTTTGGCGCTCATGGAAAACCTCTTCAATTCAGCTAGTGGGTGGATCCTTAAATACCATAAAAATATTGCACCATTAATGCGGGCCATATCCACCTGCACCTATCTAGTGCCTAACCAGAAATCAGAAGTTTTCGGAAATTAAGTCCGCTCCTGGCCAACGCAAATCTAGCTCCCAGGCCTTTTCAAGGCCTTTAAGTCGCAAGATTTGCGTTGGCCAGGATCTCTTTGTCTGATTTCTGGATGGGCACTATCTAGTAATAACACATGCGTGGCGCAGATGTAAATATTGCATGCAATTAGGCATAATTATCTATACTGTCGAGTGTCTGAGCTGTCAATGGCTTGCCACCTTCTCGTGAAAATATCACTATGCCAATTAAACAATCCCAAAGCACTCTGGAAGAGATAGAAAAAATAACTCTCAAACACTATGAATCAAATGCTGAGTCCTTTTGGTTAGGCACTAAAGATCATGATGTTAGTCAGAATGTTAATGCTTTTTTGCAAGCCTTACCCAATGATAGAGTATTGGATATTCTCGATTTTGGTTGTGGTCCCGGGCGAGACTTATTGGTGTTTAAGCAAATGGGGCACCGCCCAACGGGGCTTGATGGTAGTCAGGCGTTTTGCGAAATGGCGCAGAAGCATAGTGCTTGTCCGGTATTAAATCAGCAGTTTTTAAATCTTGATCTGGGAGAGGCGTGCTTTGACGGCATATTTGCCAATGCCTCGATGTTTCACATTCCTGGTCAGGAGCTTCCCGGTGTATTGACTGCCTGTCATCGAGCCTTGCGGCCGGGAGGAGTGTTGTTTAGCTCAAACCCCCGAGGTGAAGCAGAGGGCTGGCAGGGAGAACGCTATGGAAATTATATGGAGTTTGAGCAGAGCAAGGTTTGCCTGGAACGGGCGGGGTTTAATGTACTTCATCATTACTACCGTCCCGAGGGAAAACCTCAAAATCAACAACCCTGGCTGGCGATAGTTTGCCAAAGCTAAGCCCAATCCTTAAATTTCCAACAAGTCTTTGGCAAGTGCTTCAGCCACTTTAATGCCATCTACCCCGGCGGATAAAATGCCGCCAGCATAACCTGCGCCTTCTCCTGCAGGGTAGAGGCCTGCAGTATTAATACTGGTAAATAATTCTCTGTCCCGTTTAATGCAGATGGGGGAGGAGGTGCGTGTTTCAACGCCGGTAAGAAGGGCGTCATACATGGCAAAACCTTTGATTTTTTTATCAAAGGCCGGGATGGCTTCGCGAATAGCTTGAATAGCAAAGTCGGGTAAAAGGGAGCTTAAGTCGCCCAGGGTAATACCCGGTTTATACGAAGGCTCTACTTTTCCGAATTTAACGGAGGCCTTACCGGCAAGAAAATCGCCCACCAGCTGAGCGGGTGCGCTGTAGTTTTCACCGCCCAGGAGATAGGCTTTTTCTTCAAGCCGTCGTTGCAAATCAATACCCGCCAGAACGTGCTCGGGGTAATCTTTTTCAGGCTCTATGCCAACGACTATGGCCGAGTTGGCATTACGTTCGTTACGAGAATATTGACTCATGCCGTTGGTTACAACGCAGCCCGGCTCAGAGGTTGCCGCCACAACGGTGCCGCCAGGGCACATGCAAAAGCTATAAACGCTACGGCCATTTTTACAGTGATGCACGAGTTTATAATCAGCGGCGCCTAAAATTTCATGGCCGGCTTGTGGGCCAAAGCGCGCTTTATCAATCAGGGACTGGGGGTGCTCGATACGAAAACCAATCGAAAAAGGTTTTGCCTCAATATAAACACCCGCATCGAGTAAGGTTTGAAAGGTGTCTCTGGCGCTGTGGCCAATGGCCAAAATGACATGTCTGCTGTTAATTACTTCGCCCGATTCAAGTGTCAGGCCAACAACTTGCCCATCTTCGATATTTAAAGTGTCGAGCTGGGTGCCAAAGCGAATTTCACCGCCCAGAGCGATAATTTCAGCGCGCATGGTTTCAACCATTTTTACCAGTTTAAAGGTGCCAATATGCGGTTTGCTGACATAGAGGATTTCCTCTGGCGCGCCGGCTTTAATAAACTCTGTGAGTACCTTGCGGCCATAATGATGGGGATCTTTAATTTGGCTGTATAACTTGCCGTCAGAAAAAGTGCCTGCACCACCTTCGCCAAATTGCACATTGGATTGGGGTTTTAACTCGCCATCACGCCAAAGTCCCCAGGTGTCTTTAGTGCGTTGCCTGACATCTTGTCCGCGTTCGATAACAATGGGTTTTAAACCCATTTGGGCCAACAGTAGCGCGGCTAAAATACCACAAGGGCCAAAGCCGACAATGACCGGACGTTGTTGGTTAGCTAACGGAAAGTTTTCAGTTTTCTTGGCGACATACTGATAGCGAGTATCGGGACTGGGGCGAACAAAATTTTTGCCCTCAAATTTTTTCAGTACGGCCGTTTCTGCTGCCGCTGTTAATTCTACATCAAGGCTATATATCAGAAGAATATTGCCTTTTTTACGAGCATCGTAACTGCGCTTAAACAGACTGAAGTTAACAAGCTCATTGTCTTTGATTTTGAGCTTGTGAATGATAGCTTTTGTTAATTCCTCTTGGGAATGATCAAGGGGTAATTTAATGTCTGATAGTCTTAGCATTTGTTTCTATTTACGTTGTGTTATGGCTTGTAGTTATGACTTATGGTTAGCGTCGATTTTTTTGTGAAGACGAACTTTTCGAGTGAGCTACAGTTTTTTTACCAAAGGCGCGTTCCTTGGCTCGACGCTTTTGCGCGGTTTTACTGTTTTTACGCGAAACAGTAACCTTTTTGCTTAGATCTGGCTCATAACCTGGCAGCCATTGCTGGGGCAGGCGTGTATCCAGTACGGCTTCCACCTCTTCTAATAACCACTCTTCATCGGGGCTCATTAAGGAGATGGCTAGACCTGAACTGCCCGCCCGTCCGGTACGGCCAATACGGTGTATGTAATCTTCCGGAATATACGGTAATTGGTAATTGATAACATATTGCAGCTGCTGAATATCCAGGCCCCTAGAGGCAACATCGGTGGCAACCAGTGCGCGGGTTTTACCTTGCTTGAATTCTTCCAGGGCGCGATCTCGTGCTCCCTGGGATTTATCACCATGGATGGACTGGGTTTTAATGCCATCCTTGCACATCTCTTTTGCCAAAAAATCGGCGTCTTTTTTCGTGCGCGTAAAAATTAATACTTGCTGCCAATTTTTGGAGCCGATTAAATAGGAGGTGATTTCACGCTTGCGGTCGGCATCCACCATATATACCTTTTGCTCAACCTGGGTTGCCGCCGTATTACGCTCGTCCACTTCTATCAATTTAGGCTTGCGTAGCAAGGATTTGCTGAGGGTGAAAATAGCCTCATCAAAGGTGGCTGAAAACAGCAGGGTCTGTCTTGTTGCTGGCAGGTGTTTTAATATCCGGTTAATTTCATCAATAAAGCCCATATCCAGCATACGGTCGGCCTCATCAAAAACCAGATATTGTATCTGGCTTAAATCAATCGCACGTTTATAGACCAGATCTAACAAACGCCCGGGGGTGGCGACAATTATATCAACGCCTGCCTTAAGGCTATCTATCTGGGCTTTTATACTCGCGCCACCATAGGCAAGTGCGCAATCGAGGCGGCTGTTGTTGGCATACGCTACAAAGCTTTTATGTACCTGTTGGGCTAATTCGCGGGTGGGTGTTAGTACCAGTGCGCGTACCGCTCGGGTTGATGGCGCTAGAGTAGCAGCTTTATTTTTAGGGGGTAGAGGGTCTTCACTCAGTAGCTGGATGATCGGCAACGCAAAGGCGGCGGTTTTACCTGTGCCGGTTTGTGCTCCAGCCATAAGATCGTGCTGGTTTAAAATTGCCGGAATTGCTTCAAGCTGAATGGGTGTCGGCTGCGTATATCCAAGCTCGTTCACCGTAGTGACTAATTGTTGCTTGAGGCCTAAAGAAGAGAAATCCATAATTAAGTGGCTGCACCGGTGATTTGCGTGCAGTTTACCGAAAATAGCCGGTCAGTTGTAGCAGATACCTTGATATTATATCGACCCCCTTGTCGATCACAGAGAGCGAAACAAGCCGATGAAGGAGTGCAATCAGTGTGGAAAATGTTGTACCAAATACAGTGATGGTGGTTTATCGGCACTGCCCAGCGAAATAGAATCGTGGGAAATGTTCAGGCCTGATATATATCGCTATGTCAGCGGGGGGAATATCTGGATTAGTCCTGTCACGGGTAAACAAATGGAGCGCTGCCCCTGGCTGCGAAAGCTGCCTGATCAGGATAAGTATACCTGCGACATCTATTACGATCGTCCAGAGGACTGCAAGCATTACCCTGTGACGATCGAGCAAATGGTGGTAGATGAGTGCGAGATGCTGGAAGTTCGGGATTTGGCTAGCCCGAAGCAAGCACAACATAGACTGGATAAACTGATGGTTGATAGCCGCCCAGCGGTTAAATAGCGCTGTGGGCTGAGGTAAAATTAGATTAGAATTAGACTCTTATCGTGTGTAGGGCAATCGTGTAATGCCCTCGTTGCACTGCTCTTTTATCATAGGTATTAAAATGACCAACAACGATATTCTACGTCGTTTACGCTACGTGTTTGATTTGGCTGATACCAAAATTGTACAAATGTTTGCTTTGGTGGGTGTTGAGGTTAAGCAGGATGAGGTGACCTGCTGGCTTAAAAAGGATGAGGATCCCTGGTTTAAAACCTGCCCTGATGAGAAGATGGCCACCTTTCTTAATGGTTTTATTGTTTCTCGTCGTGGTAAAAAAGATGGCCCACAGCCGGTGCCTGAAAAAAAACTCAATAATAATATTGTCTTAAGAAAGCTTAAAATCGCCTTAAACTACAAAAGTGAAGACATGCTTGAAATTCTTACATTGGCGGACCTGTCAATCAGTGAGCATGAGTTAAGCGCTCTTTTTCGCAAGCAGGGCCACAAGCATTACCGAGAGTGCAAAGATCAGATTTTGAGAAATTTCCTCGAAGGTTTGAGGCTGAAGTACCGCGCATCGGAATAATTTAGCGCTTTGCTGGATATTGATGATGGTGAAATGCTGTGACTGTTGGTGGCGTAACTAGAGCCCATCCAGAAATTAGACAAAGAGATCCTGGTCAACGCAAATTTTGCGACTTAAAGGCCTTGAAAAGGCCTAGGAGCTAGATTTGCGTTGGCCAGGAGCGGACTTAATTTTCGAAAACTTCCGGTTTCTGGTTAGGCACTAACTAGCGCGAACAGTATTTTAGGCTGCTCTGTAGGCCTAGTGATATAGGCTTCTATTGTTAATCGAGATTTCCTCGATTTTCCTCCAGTTCGAGTAGATAAAAACCCCTATATAGTGTAGGTTGATCACTAGCCTTGTAGATATTAATAAAAATAATTGGGATGATGGCGATGAATAATTCAACGAAATACGGTATTTCCGTAAGAAAAACAATAGCTTCAAATAGAGTGGGCTTTCGATTTTCGATACTGCACATCACGCTGGCGGGTATTTTGTCAGTGGCTATGGGTTGTATGCCGCCGCCAACGCCACCTACTGCTGCACAGATATTTAGCCCTGCCCCCGAGTTCTTTTTTCAACAGACTACCGGTGATGTTAGCCTCAACCGCTTAACGGGCGCAGTCTGTTACACGACGGATGGGTCATTCCCAAGTTATAGCGGCGGAACCTGTGCCGGTGGTACTACCAAGGCCTATGCGGGGAATATTGAGCTCGCATGCGGGACGGGTGAAAGCGCTGCAACACCAAAGACAGTCACTATCGTTTTTACATTTAACGGCGCCACGACAAGCAGTCGTGCAAACTATTCATTGCTTTGTCCAGTAGGATCCAATGTGAAGGTTTTTAGTGTGTTAGGCACCGGTACGACTGGTGGGAATTATCCGGGCACCGTTTCTAAAATCGGTTCGGCAGCATTAAACACCGATACTGGTATTCTGGATTTTAATCTTATCGCGAACTCGGTTGTTACTCCCTTTACGGACATTACTACCGAGGAATCTGGTACGATCGAAGGTGCTTGGGGCGAGCCATTAATGAGCGCTCCGGTAGGGGTCATTACCATTAGCGACTGTACAAGCGCCTTGGGTGCCCTTATTGATGCCTGTGAGAATGTAAATACAGACACACCCAGCGATATGGGCATTACCTTGGCAAGTGACCCCATTGACTTTGATCTTAGTACCGATGGTGTTACTGAGTTTTCAATTTCTGTTTCTCGCCAATACCCGGAAATACCTGAAGCGGCAGGTGTCGTTGTCACTGATATCACCTATACATTAACGACGCTAGGGAGCGGGTCAGAAAGTACCTGGTACCTGGATTCAGACGGTGATGGTTATGGTGATGTTTCACTGTCACTAGACGACGTTATTCAGCCCAATGGCTATGTAGCCGATGCGACCGATTGCGATGATAATGACGCATCAAGGTTTCCAAATAATACAGAAGTGTGTGACGGCGTGGATAATAATTGTGATGCGGTCGTGCCTGCAGGTGAAGTGGATGATGACGCTGATGGCTATTTAGCGTGCACAGGCTTTGAATCTAGCAGTGATGCTTCTGTTCTTGGTGGCAATGATTGTAATGATGGTAATGATGGTATTAATCCTGGTGTTACAGAAACAGCCGACCTTGTTGATGAAGACTGTGATGGGGAAGTAGATAATGGCTTTAAATACATATTTGTTACCTCCACAGCGACCACAGGTAATTTGGCGCAGCATGATACTGGCGCAGGTCCTGATCAGGGTAGTCCCGGCCTCGAAGGTGGCGATGAGTTCTGTCAGACTCATGCTGATAGTGGATCTTCCATTGTTCCAGAGGGTACGTACAAAGCGTGGTTATCCGATACGACAGCACACGCGATTTACCGCCTGACGGATACAGGGCTCCCTTACGTCGGTGTGAATGGCCTGAATATCGCTGCAAATAGGACTGGACTGACTGCTCAGCTTAATAACGCTATACAATATCATGAGACGGGTGCAGCGGTAGATTTAACAGTGGGGCCGCAGACGTGGACGGGCACGAAAATAGATGGCACGCTTTTTAACAATCTGCATTGTAATGGATGGACGGACAGTAGTTCATCATACGAGGGCAAAACCGGCTGGCCCGGGTACCCTGGTTCGAATTGGACTCAATGGAGCTCACATGTCTGTGGCTATGCGGGTGTCAAGCTGTATTGCATTCAGCAGTAATTGCTTTTTACGGGTTGGAGGTCGAGCTCTGCCGGGCGTTATGTACTCTTTCGCTGGCAGCGCCCGCTACTCGATGACTGCGTGAATAACGCTGCAGCAGCTTTGTTGAATAAGTTTCTGAAGTTGTTTTTTGTCCGGCCATTGCGCTTGTTCAATAAAATGGACCAGCCCAAGCTGCGCGGCAGATTATTTGCCGCTTATTCTGTCGAGCACTACAGCAATCTATAGGCAAGCAGCATTACCTATCCTTAGTGTTTGTTAAAACACGCCAGGTTTATTAAGCGGCAATAGCGACTTCGGGTTTAATATAATAGCAAGGGGGGTGAGAATAACCTCTGCTATCAATAGTTGCTGCCCGCATAATAGCGACAACGGTATTGTTGTTGCCGTAAAGTAAGGTGGAGTTTCCCTGGTTTTTGACTTTGTTGCCATTGCTGCGGCTTAGTGTTTTGCGAAACAGGGGGTAGTCTACTTTTTTGAATCTGGACAAGTTCATATCTGTATACCTTTACATGACTGTTGTTATATACAGTATAGCTACTGTGTTATGGAATGCAAAGTATTTAATTGTCTTAACTTAACGATGTTGAGTATCGATGTTTTCCCTGTTTTGACTCTTCATCTGCCATAAATATTTTCACCTCTGCCAGATCGACCGCATCTCTGTGCTCGCTGCCACGTCGCTCGTCCATGCTGTCAATATGGTGCAGCAAACCCATTTCATTAAAAGCATACATTTTCGCATCGCAGCTATAGTCGGGGTTGGCAGTAACAGCCTGAAAGTTGCAGGTGCGGGTGTGATAAAGCGAGCGGTGCTGGCTGTTGTCGATCAGTATCAGGCCGGGGTTCTGATTGACCAGAAAGCCGCTTTGATTAAGCAGACTTTCTGGTACCAGAATTTTATGCAATTCGTCGAGGTTTAATTCCGGTCTTGACTGCGTTAGCTCAAAAAATGCTTCAACGGCTTTGATCGATAATATCCAGGTCGCAAAATATTGCCGAGCGACCGCTAGCCAAAAGGCAGTGGGGTAGGGCGGGGTATCCTGATGAGGCTGCTGGCAAGTGCCCGTCATAAAGGGGTTTGCACTATAGCTATGTTCCTTTGGCGCACCTTGGGCGAGGGTGTAGTTGGTTTTGTTTAGCGGCAGGTTGGGGAACTCAACGGTGCCAAACTCAAAAATCTCTGCTCGCAGTTGTTGTAAAAAACCGTAAGCAGATGAGTTGTAGGGGTATTGTTGGTGCAGGGCTTGGGGAATATTTATTTTGGCACCCAGCGCCTGTCCGTTCAGCGTATAGCAGTTCAGCTGAATGTCGCACTCGCGCTCAAAGTCCTGGAAGGTAAAAGGCTTTCTATTCATTAAGGGCTACCTGGCTGTGCAATTGACTTTAATAACATGATAAGTTGTTTCTGCGGCCAATATCAATTGTTTGTCCGTCGAAGTAGTCTTCCTAAACCAAGGAATGGATATGCCGTATATGTCCTATAAATTCAACCTAATTATAAGTCGGCATTAATTATGAAAAACAAAAAGTTTCAAGCTCCCTTCGTTATTCCTGTCAGCCTCTCTTCAAAAATTTTGATGTATTTATTTCTGATGTTGGTTGCAGGCTGTGGTAATAGTAGCGGCGGCAGTGACAAACCTATTACTACCGAGATAAGTGATGAAACAAGGGCCGAGACAAATGCTGAGGATAATACCGGTGTAGCACCATTGCCTTCACAGGAGGCAAGCTCTGGAGGGCAGGGTGAGTCCGCAGTAGAAGCTCCTGGGTTGGGCGATGGTGGTTCTGAGGAAAATGCCGATTCGCAAGAGGAGGAGTCTCAGTCTGGGGAGGGAAATCCACAGCAGGATGATCAGTCAAGCCTTAGTGACGATAGTGGTTTGGGCGGCGAGGGCGAGAAAGATGAGTTCGTGGCAGTTGTTGAGCCACCTTGTCATCCGCTACATCTCAAGCATTGCCTGCTTCCTTACCCGAGTGATATTTGGAGTGAGAAAGATAGTGCTTCTGCGACGGGTATTCGCTTAACAATCCCCGACAATTTTATCGATGCCACAGTTATGGCTGAGTTGCCGTCGACCTTTGATTTACAAGAAATCCTCAATGGGTCAACCGGTTTCTCTGCGGCAACTTCGGTGCTGTTTGAATTAGCAAGCCCTCCTGAGATGGCAACTTTGCCTGCCGATGGTGGCAATAGCATCATTGCGATTAATCTGGCGACCGGGGAGAGAACGCCTATCACGGTTCAGCTCAGCGAATATGCCCGTTCTGATCAGGTTGCGAGCCCAGTTCAGGTGATTGAGATCTTTCCGCGCAGTCGCTGGCAGTTTGGCCAGCGTTATGTGGTTGCTGTTACTAATGCGGTGAAAAATCTCGATGGTAAAGACTATCTTCCCTCCGAGGGTTTTAGCGATCTGCTTAAGGGCGAAGGTGATTCAAACTATGACGAGGCTTTGGACTACCTTGATGCCGCAGGCTTTGCTAAAGAGTTTCTGCTAAGCGCCACGGTGTTTACTGTTCGTACTGAAGAAGAAGTCACTCAGCCTTTGCGAACACTGGCTGAGCGGGTCTATCAGGGCGAGCATCCTGTTAGAGGGTTGTGGGTGCTCTACGGTAATCAGTCTGACGATATCGCGGCTATCGTTACTGGTCAGGTGAGGGTTGACACTTACCGTACTATTGATGGCGGTGTCGACTATGATCGTGACGAGGCTAAGCAGCAGTGGATAGATTTTCGGTTAACCTTACCGCGAGTGGCGAATGGACAATCAGCGCCTGTTAGTATCTATGGACATGGTATTAGTATTAGCAAGGAGAGTGATTTTTTTGTTTCAGCGATTAATGCGGAGTTAGGGATTGCTACCATTTCTATTGATCAGCCTAACCATGGTATGCGTGCGATTCTAGATGATGGCCAGGTTTTGGGCTTATTAGCGCCGAGGCATTTGCCAAGGCAAATTGGCATGTTATCCCATTCATCTCTCGATTTTATGTCGCTTCTAAAAGCGTTGAATAGTTCGTTGTCTGGCCTGGATCTGTTGCCTGGAGAGAAAGGTGTTGTCATCAGTCCAGTATCCGGAGATGAAGTTCGTGATGGTATTGCCGATATCGACAGTTCGAGAATATATTATCAAGGAACTTCTCTGGGCGGGGTTTTAGGTTCAACCTTTCTTGCTCTGGCTCCTACTGTCAAAGGCGCTTTTTTACAGGTTCCCGGTTCAGGTATTACCAGAATATTATCTTATTCAATCCTTTGGGATGAGTTCTTTTATAAGTTGATGCCAAGATCCGCTAATGGTGCGCAGGCGTTAGTGTTAAAAGCTGCGGTTCAGCATCAAATTGATTATGGTGACTCCATTAACTTTCTGCACTACTTTAGGAGTCCTCCAGTGGGTATACCCGCCAAACCATTGGGGATCGTTGTAGCGATGGATGATGGTGTTGTGCCGAATAATAGCTCAATGGCTATGGCTGAATTAGCGAATTTGCCTTTGGTCGGTGAAGAGCTTTTTCCAATGCCAGGGCTGATTCCTGCTGAGGATTTTGTGGATGGTTATGGCGTCAAGCAGATCCCTCGCATCAATAAGTTCTTACTGGGTGTTCCCTTTATCGATGGCCTGATTATACATACCAGCTTTATTAGCCCGGAAGGAGAGAAGGTCATGGAGGAGTGGCTTAAGGCCATTGTGTTAGCTGAATAGTTACACTGTAGGGTAATTATGCGGGAGAAAAGCCGGCTTACATTGAAATACTAGCGAGAGATAATGTTTATAAAGGCGCGGAAATCATTCGCTGAGTTGAGGGTAAAAATAATTACCGGTATCTTGTAAGCCAGTACGCTGTCTACTGCCTCGCATCTCGGGGCGCTCGGCAGGGTTAGATCAGCGATGGCGACAAAAACTCATGCTGAGAATTTCCTTCGCCTCAGCCTTGGTGTAAGCAACCGTGGTGGTGTATTGCTTGCTGTTTTCAATATGGGGAAGTTTCATCGACTTGATAATGGTTTTTTAAGCGGGCGGTCTATACTAAAAAGTATACAAGGATAAATTTGGAAGTAATTGTTTTATGGCCACTATTCTGCTTGTGGATGATATTGAGGATAATCGTAAGCTTTTAGAATTTGATCTGGAAGATGATGGTCATAAGGTGCTTGAAGCGGACAGTGGGCCGGCGGCACTTGAACTGCTGAAAACAGAAAAGCCCGATATGATTTTGCTGGATGTCAATATGCCTGGCATGAGCGGCCTGGAACTACTGGATATTCTCAAAAAAGATAAAAAATATCAGTCGATTCCCGTGATCATGGTGACAGCCAATGATATGGATGAGGAGATTACAGCGGCCCTTGATAAGGGGGCCAATGACTATGTGATTAAATCCTCTTCCCACCTGGTGTTGGCTGCCCGCATGCGAACATCATTACGCTTGAAGAAAAGTCAGGACGATCTACGTCGGGCCAATAAGTACCTTGAAATTCTGGCAACTACCGACGGACTGACAGCTCTCTATAATCGTCGCCACTTCTTTGAATTATCAAAAAAGGAGCTCTCCAAAGCGCGTCGTTATAGTCGTCCCTTGGTCGTCGCGATGATTGATATCGATCATTTCAAAAAAATCAATGATGAAAATGGCCATGATGGCGGCGATAAAGTTCTGATTGAAATGGCCAAGCGCATGCGTAGTTGCTTTCGCGAATCAGATATCGTTGGCCGCATTGGTGGTGAAGAATTTGCGGTGTGTATGCCGGATACTGACATTGACTCAGCAATGCTACCGCTGGAGAGAGTATTAAAGGCCGTATCCGGTGAAGTGTTTTCCCTAAGTCGTGTTCACCGTGAACGTGTTGTTAATGTCACCATTAGCATCGGCTTCTCTCAGTTGATTGAAGAGGATACAGAGCTTACTAAAGCAGTTCGCAGAGCCGATGCCGCTATGTATCAGGCAAAAAACAATGGCCGAAATAGAATAGTGGAATATTCTGGCTAGTATATAGTTAGTGCCCATCCAGAAACCGGAAGTTTTCGAAAATTAAGTCCGCTCCTGGCCAACGCAAATCTAGCTCCTAGGCCTTTTCAAGGCCTTTTCAAGGCCTTTAAGTCGCAAGGTTTGCGTTGGCCATGACCTCTTTGTTTGATTTCTGGATGGGCACTAATTCGGTACTAACAGGTACTAAACTGGTTTTTTTCCAAAGCCTAATAAAGCCAGCTGAACCAGGCAGTAGATTAGTAATAAAGGGTCAAAGAGATAATCCCAAAGATTGTTTGAGCTTAAGACTTTTAAATTAAAGCTCCACAGGTCTATCAGTACGATTGTTAATAAGAGCGTGTATTTTTTCCACCATAACAGCATTGCGATGGCCAATAAGCCAATCAGCAGGTAATAAGGCTGATAGCCATAGCTGTAGGGATCAAAATAGCTAAGCCCCAAGCTGCTCGGGTAAAAGAATAATAAAAACACCGGTAAAAAATAAAATAGTGGCAGGTAATCGCGCTGTGCAAATATTGGTTTACCTTTGATCAAAGAGCCGATGCTCAAGCAAGCAATGATTATTGTGGTGATGCTAGGATCAGAGAAAACCCCACGAATATAAGCGGCAATGGCCAGGTTATTAAGTGGCACAAAGGATAGAATGATCAGCAGCAATACGGAAAAGCCTGCGATCTTATTGGGCAACTTTTTAAAGCGTAATATCCAGGCAAGAAGTGCAGAGCTACATAAAGCCGGCAGCAGTAGTGAAAGACTCATAGTTTCTGCTCCAGCCAGGTTTGATTAAAACGAATGTGTTTGGTAAAGGATTTATTCCAGGTATACAAAAGGTGGAAATCACCCTGTTTTGTCTGTGTTAAATAGGGGTAGTCAAACTGGAATTCACAGGCCTTGTGACTGCACATATTCCTTACTGCATGCTCAAGGGTTTTGTTTTCCACACTCATGCCATCGCCTTGAAGCTGCTCCGCCAGTTGTGCTTTGTATTCTGAGGGGCTTGTCTGTTTTTCACGATATTGGCTCTCATCCTCAAAGCGATGAATCACTCGCCAGCTTTTACCCTGATCCTCTGATAGCAACAGGGATAGCCTATCCCTGTAGTCTTCAGTATCGTTGGCAACTACCAACAGTTTACCGTCTTCCAGCACCACACCCGTCAAGGCTGAATTGGGGTTCTCAATGTCGCTCTTTTTCGGTTCTGACCAGTG
>JAUXDF010000358.1 GCA_030618505.1 Spongiibacteraceae bacterium
GTATCAATACACACATGAGCGTTATCTTGGGCTTGAAACTGATGTAGTTTGACAAGAATGACGCAGCCATCTTTACTAAACGGCGCATGACGAAACCCTTCCGGATTTCTAAAATACGTTCCGGCGGGGTAGTCGCCGCTTTCATCTGAAAAGGTACCTTCGAGCACCAGTATCTCTTCGCCCAGAGGGTGATCATGGGCAGAAAAACTCGCGCCGGCTTCATAGCGCACAATGCTGCTAGCATGGCCGCGCTCGGCATCTTCGCGCGCCAGGGGCTTGCGCCATACACCGGCCATGGGGCTTGCAACCCAGTCTTGATCCTGAGTATTAATAAACACACGCCTGGTAAAATCCATATTTAGCATATTTGCACTCTTCTTAATTATCACTGACCATAGTTATGAGCAGTACCCCCCTGATTTTGCAGGCTCATGCCCACAACGCTATGCGGGGCACACTGATCAAAGGCTACTGGCTGGCGGTTCGTAGGGTGTGGTTTCCGCACCATTTTTTCGGAGTCCAGCCTCAATGGTGCGGAAGCCGCACCCTACATATAACCCGCTCAGCGATAATAAATCAGCTTGCCGTCTCTTATCGTTGCTTTAACATCACGACAGTCAAGACGGGTTCGTGCTGACTTCCAGCCTCTGTCCAGCAAACAAAAATCCGCGCAAGCACCTACTGTGATCTCTCTCTGCGCGGAGCCTGGTGCGCGTGCAGCGCCAGTGAAAAGCGCCAAGGCCTGCTCGGGCGTTAAACACTCTTTTTTAGAAATTGTTTTGCCACTGTCACTGCGTCGATCAAGCGCAGCACGCATCGTCAACCAGGGGTCGGGGGAGCCATAGGGGGCATCACTACTTCCGGCCAGGGGAATACCTGCATCAAGAAAAGTCTTACCACGATAAAGCAGTTCGTGGTACTCCGGCTTAACATCAGCCAGGTATTGATCTCCTCGCTCTTTAATAAAACCGTGCTGGGTAACTACGCTCACCTGCGCCTCTTGCATCAAGGACAAGGCTTCATCAGGTGTTACCGACGCATGCTCGATACGATCACCAGGATATCTTCCGGCGGCGAGCAATGCTGACAGGGCAAAAATCAATTCAGTGCGAGTGACACAATGGATCGCCGCCGGACGATTTTGCTGATGAGCCTGTTGAATATGATTTACCAGCTGATCAAATTCAGGCAGTTTATGTTCATCCAGTAGTAGCTTCACTGCGCCGCGTGTCAGGTAGGGGTGATCGGATTCGGGCAAATCAATAGCACCCATCAGCTCTACACGTTGCAGCAGCTTATTTTGCTCAATGGCCTTTGTTAGTTCAGCGACCATCGAGAAAGAATTGGTCGGTGTCGCATCGGTAATTCCGGTGACACCATAACTGGCTAAAAGCGTCGAGACGGGTTTTATATCGGGAAGTGTCGACACCCCCAGTTTTTCTCGCAGCCAGTCATCCAGTCGAAACAATCTGCCCGTTACTTGGCCGCTATCATCACAGTGAACACCTTGCAGATCTTTATGTTTATTCAGCTGCAGTATTTCAGCCGCCCGCGAATTAACAATCCACATTTTTCCACTGCGGTGCTGAATTCTTACTGGCCGATCATTGATGTATTGATCAAGCTGCCAGCGGGTTAACTCTCCCGCTACTGAATCATGATAAGCAATACCTCGCAACCAGCCCTCACCCTTATCGCTAATTAAGGCATCAGCAAGCTGCTTACTATTGGTGACATTAGGAGGGCCACAAGCGACCGACGAATAAGAGGCGGCGAGGGAATAAAGGTGGATATGGTGATCATGCAAACCTGGAATCAGTGCGCCGCCCTGGGCATCAATAACAGTCTCATTCGCTAAAGCCTGCAACCCTTTACCCATTTCCACAATCAAACCCTGATCGCATCGAAGATCAGCAAACGCTTTACCCTTCAGTTCTGCATTTTTAATTAGCACGGAACTTCAAACTCTTTCAACACGACTTGTGTATCACGGCCCAACTCGGCAGCTTTAATGCTAAGCTGCCGTGGAGCCGGTTTGTCAATTTTTACCATACGCTCATTGATAGCAAGCTGCCAGTCAGAGCCGATGGCCCACACTTCGCCTAAGGGAATATCAGATCTAAAATCAAGACAGTGGGCAGTAACCTTGCACAATGACATATCCAACAATACACCTCCACCCTTTTGCCAAAAAGCTAATGCCGCCACCGCCGCATGCAAGCCCGTTAAAGGGTCTGCCAAAGCATCACCACAAAAAACGGGAGGATTCGCACACGCTTGCGCAACACCTGCAGCAACAGCCGCATCATCACCAAAGGCTACCCAATTTGCTTGTGGCTCCTTGCGACCATATCCAGTAATACTCACCCACACCAGTCCAGGATTTTTATCAAGCAACAGCTCCGCATTAATGCCTAACTGCTTTAAGGCTCTTGGGCGGGAACCCTCTATGACAATATCGGCTTTTTCTATCAGGGCAATAAGCTGCTCCTTGCCTTGCGTATTGGAGAGATCCAGAGCAACACTCTGCTTGCCTCCATTTAACAGATCATAAAAATCTTTGTTACCACGACGAGCGCCATCAGGACGCTTTTTACTCTCCACTTTTATTACCCGTGCTCCCGCCTGCATCAACAGATGGGAGCAAAGCGGTCCCGCCCACAAGGCAGAAAGATCAATCACCAGGGGAGATTTTTTACCTTTGACGGTAGAAGGTTTTCCCTGCTTATACACCGAAAACCAAGGAGCCTTTTCCTGTGGAACAACTTCAGTCGAGCAAAGCGGCAAGCCCATTAATCGTCCGCGATCAACAAGATGCTCAACAGTTTGGTTTTTTACGCCTGCCTCAACACTTGACCATAAGCGAAGATCCCCCTCCACTTCCAACCAGGCCGGCAACAAATCCCAGTCATCCTCTCTGGCAAGATTTAATGCCAGCCAGCCATCCTTCGCTTTTAGCAGCTGACAACTGCCATTGGGCGAACTGGCACCACTGCGCTGCAAACCCAAGAATGCTGCTCGCTCGCTTAATAGTTTTGCGCCATCGAGCGCTGGCGTGATCTCTTTTTGTGCCAGCAGTCGCAACACATCCAGCGCGCCGCGGGCTGCCGAGGCGATAGCTCCCGGCCCTTGCACCGGTGGGCCATCGCAATACCCTGTCAGAGGCATCAAACCTGACTCTGCCCAATCAATGGCAGCGCTATCAAGACAAATATTTTTAGTCGATTTAACGACTGCCCCCAAGGTCTGCAATAGGTGAGCCGCATAGAGTGCTGACAATGAAAATGCCGGGAGAGAAAATTGTTGGCCGTCTAATGGCAAACTGTTATCGGAGGCTTGAGTCATTTTCGTCAAGGAGCGCTATCTTTCAAGCGGGGTAACGGAGAGGAAATCCCCTGCCAGCCGAAGCAGACTGACAGGAGGGAGAGTCGCTATTGCTATTGCTATTGCTGCTAATATTACTGCTTTGCGGCCGCTTTTTTAGCGCGACGCTCAGCTCTGATACGCAGAATTTCTTCGTTATCAGCAATCAGCCCTTCTCCTTGCAACGCAGCAATTTCCTCTTTGCTATAACCGACTTCTTCCAGCAACTCATTGGTATGCTCGCCCAACAAGGGCGGATGCAGTCTAATGCTACCAGGGGTTCCGTAAAACTTAATTGGCATGCCAGTCACATCCACTTTACCCAGGGTCGGATGATCAACACTGACGATCATTTCATTGTGAATAATCTGCGGATCTTTCACCACGTCTTCCACTTCATTAATCGG
>JAUXDF010000064.1 GCA_030618505.1 Spongiibacteraceae bacterium
TTTCGAAAATTAAGTCCGCTCCTGGCCAACGCAAATCTAGCTCCTAGGCCTTTTCAAGGCCTTTAAGTCGCAAGATTTGCGTTGACCAGGATCTCTTTGTCTAATTTCTGGATGGGCACGTGCACATCCAGAAACGTTTTTTGTCGTCTTGCCCAAAGCATTCACTGCGTTCACGGGGCAGGCCCTCCCTGCGAAGGCAGGGATCCAGTAAGTGTATGAATTCTCTGGATTCCTGCCTTCGCAGGAATGACGGCAAAAGGAAAAGCATGTTATTTCTGGATGGGCACTAGTTAGTGCCCATCCAGAAATTAGACGAAGAGATCCTGGCCAGCGCAAATCTTGCGACTTAAAGGCCTTGGAAAGGCCTGGAAGCTAGATTTGCGTTGGCCAGGAGCGGACTTAATTTTCGAAAACTTCCAGTTTCTGGTTAGGCACTAACTAATAAGAGCGCTTAACAGGGATGTAAGTGCTCAATAATTTTCATTATCTACAATAGCGTCGAGCTGCCACAATCTTTCAAAACTCAAGTACGAGGCCAACACGATTGGGGCTAACCATTGGCCCCAGGGCATTAACGAGATTTAGTGTTGATTGAAACCCTGTGCAATGACCCACCACCATTTTTTCTACACCAAAGCCTTGAAGGTGTTTAATAATCTTAGTCATTTTTGGCTGGTCGGCATGCATTAAGTGCAGGCCGCCGATCACCGCATGTATTTTATCTCGACCGGTTAATTCCACGACATGATGCAGCGTGTTAATGATACCCCGGTGCGCGCAACCCAGAATTACCACTGAGCCCTTGTCAGTATCGAGTATCAATGCCCGGTCATCGGCTATGGTATCAAGGGTTTCCTGGTCTTTTTGACCCTTAAAAAAAATCGTTTCAATATCTTCAAAATCCGTTTTCATTGGGATTGTTCCGGTGGTAATGATGCCGGGCACAATCTCCATTGAGTTCTTGGAGAGGTGGCAGTGAATACCGCCGCCCTCAAGAGCAGCGCGGTCTCGGTCGACACCGATAGGAATAAAACCTTGACCCAGGTTTGCCAGTTTGCGATCAAATACATCAGGGTGAGCAAATAGGCTGAAAGATTGGTTGCGGGCGAGCAGGTGAGTTAAACCGCCGGCATGGTCGAAGTGGCCATGACTTAACACCACATGGCTGACTTCGCCAAGGTTAATGCCAAGCGCGTCGGCATTTGCTGTCAGGCAAAGCCCCTGTCCAAGGTCGAAGAGAACTTTGTAGTCATCTGTCTCGATAAGAAAAGATAGGCCGTGCTCTGCAAGGAGGGGAGCCAGTCCTTGTGGAACGGTATTTTCTACCACGGTGGTGATCTTAAATTTCATTGCGCTTTCTCGCCGGTAGATAAGACAGTAGGCATTTAGTGGTTCTACCAGTCTACCTTAAAAACTATTTTCAAAACCGACCAAAATAGGAGAGATTCTTGCAGGGCTGTCTGTTAACAAGAAAACCGTCAATATTTCGTGCGGTCAATAAATAGTCACTCGCTGGATTAAGTAGTTAAATAATGGCTGAAAGCAGTATTACTAATAACCCTGGGTTTTCAATGCGGGCCGTACTCAATGGCAACCTCGGTGTGCCGTTTCTGCTCTTGGTTATGCTGGCGATGATGACCTTGCCGGTCCCGCCTTTTCTGCTTGATGTATTTTTCACTTTTAATATCACTTTAGCTATCGTCGTTTTACTGGTTGCCGTTTACTCATTAAGGCCACTGGATTTTGCTGTTTTTCCCACCGTTTTGCTTGTGGCGACCTTGCTGCGCCTCGCTCTGAATGTTGCCTCCACGCGGGTCGTTTTACTTGAGGGACACAATGGCGGAGATGCGGCCGGACAGGTTATTAAATCCTTTGGTGAAGTGGTTGTCGGTGGTAATTATGCGGTTGGTTTGATTGTGTTTTTGATTCTGATGATTATCAATTTTGTGGTTGTTACCAAGGGTGCCGGGCGTATCTCCGAGGTAAGTGCGCGCTTTACCCTGGATGCCATGCCGGGCAAGCAGATGGCGATTGATGCCGATTTGAATTCCGGGCTGATTGGGCAGGATGAGGCGAAGCTCAGGCGGGAGGAGGTTGCGTCAGAAGCAGACTTTTACGGTTCAATGGATGGTGCCAGCAAGTTTGTCAGAGGTGATGCTATTGCCGGTATTTTGATATTGGTGATCAATATTATTGGCGGTCTGGGTATTGGCATGATTCAGCATGATCTGGAGTTTGAGAACGCACTGCAGATCTACACCTTATTGACTATCGGTGATGGCCTGGTGGCACAGATCCCTTCGTTATTATTGTCTACCTCAGCGGCCATCATGGTGACTCGGGTGAGTACATCAAAGGATATGGGCGAGCAGGTGATGGGGCAGATGTTTAACTCACCACGTGCCTTGGTGGTGGCTGCAGTGATTATTGCCATTATGGGGCTTGTTCCCGGTATGCCGCATTTCTCGTTTTTACTGCTTGCGTCAATGGCCGCAGGCGGCGCGTATTTGATTCATAACAAGAAGAAGCAGGTACAAACTAAAACAACCGAGGAAAAACAGCAGGAAGAGCAAAAAATTGCTGAACAGCCCCCCGTTGTTGAAGCGCCAGAACTGGGCTGGGATGACGTCCAGCCCGTTGATATGATCGGCTTGGAGGTCGGGTATCGTTTGATTCCTTTGGTTGATAAAACGCAAGGCGGTGAGTTGCTCGGACGCATTAAAGGGATTAGGAAAAAACTATCACAGGAGATTGGTTTTCTGATCCCCTCGGTGCATATTCGTGACAACCTTGATCTGGCACCCAATGCCTATCGAATTACCTTGATGGGGGTCGATGCTGGTGAAGCCGAGGTGCACCCTGGTAGAGAGTTGGCTATAAATCCGGGGCAGGTGTTTGGCAAGGTTGAGGGAGTCGAGACTAAAGACCCCGCCTTTGGCCTGGATGCAACCTGGATAGAATCGTCGCAGAAGGATCAGGCTCAGACGCTCGGTTTTACCGTTGTTGATAACAGTACTGTAATCGCCACTCATATGAATCAGGTGGTACAGCGTCATGTTCATGAGCTGCTAGGGCATGAAGAAGTTCAGCACCTCTTGGACAAGTTGGCCAAGACTTCACCGAAATTGGTGGAGGAGCTGGTGCCTAATACCATTTCCCACGCCATGTTTTTAAAGGTGTTGAAAAACCTCTTAAAAGAACAGGTGCCAATCAGGGATATTCGCACTATCGCCGAAGCTTTGGCGGCCAACGCTACAAAGAGTCAAGATCCTGTCGCGCTTACCAGTGCCGTTCGTGAAGCTCTGAGTCGCTCTATCGTGCAGGGTATAGCGGGAAATGATGCCGAACTGCCTGTCATCACCCTTGATGCGGGGGTGGAACAGTTGTTGCTTAAGTCAGTGCAGCAAGCAAAACAGACGGGTAATGCCGAAGATGATGTAGTGCTTGAGCCAGGGATGATTGAGAAGTTGCAAAGCTCTATTACTGAGGCGGCACAAAAACAGGAAATGGCGGGTAAGACAGCGATATTGCTGGTGTCAGCGCCGATCAGAACATTGTTGGCAAAGTTTGTTCGATACAGCAGTTCTGAAATTTCGGTGCTTTCCTATAACGAAATCCCGGATAACAAACAAATTACTATTGAGGCTGTTGTTGCATAAGGATAGTTGCACGCAAGGCCAAGGGCTAAGCCCCCAGTAGACCATAACTATTAAGATAACTGTCGAGACAGGTACTAGAGGAAAATACCCATGCAAGCAAAGAAAGTCGTAGCGAAAAATATGCGCGCGGCCTTGCAAATTATCAGCGAGGAGCTTGGTCCGGATACGATTATTCTCTCCAATAAAAAGGTGCCTGAAGGGATAGAGTTAATCTGTTCGATGGATCCTGCTTACCTTGATGATTCTCGCCTGGTTCAGCGTCGTGCTGAGCGTGCGGCGAATGAGGCGGCTGATCTGCAGGGGTTGGCAGCGAAAAATACGGTATCAAAGCCGAAACCAGCGCCAAAAGCTGTCTCGCCAATTTCTCCCTTAGCAAAAGAGTTGGAGGCGATGCAAAGCGAGGCAAAACGAAAGGCTCGGCAGATCAGAGCGAGATTACAGCGAAAATCTGTACTCGAGCAGTCTCAGACTCGGACAATGGAAAGTGAGCCTGCATCGATTAGTGACGTCGACTTGCCTCAGTCGCTACCTCACTCCCAGCCCCAGGGGCAAAATTTTAAGGCGCGCATAGAGGAGGCCAGTCAAGCTGATTCTGCTTCAAGCGTAATGCAGGAACATCCCTCCTCGGAAGTTCCTGATCAAGATGTAGTCGAAACAGAAAATGTCAGAAAACTGGTTCAATCCGCAGTTGCTCTTCATATGGCAGAGGAGAGTAGAGTCGCGGCTGGCACCAATAATGCCAATGATCAAATGTTAACTTCGCTTAAGTCTGAACTGAATGCCATGCGGCAGTTAATTCAGCATCAATTAGGTGGTGCTGCCTGGAGCTCCTTTAATGATAACAACCCTCAACAGGCATTGATTTGGCGAAGGCTCAATCAGCTGGGTATCAGTTCTGCGGTGATGCGCGAATTGCTTTCAAGCCTTGATGTGGATTTGTCTGCAGAGGAGGCCTGGCTCAAGGTACTGACGGAATTTGGCCGACGTATTACCGTCTGGAATCATGATATCGTCGAGCAGGGTGGGGTGCATGCTTTTGTTGGCCCAACCGGTGTTGGCAAAACCACGACGATTGGTAAACTTGCCGTTCAGCATGTACTTAAACACGGTAATAAGAGCCTTGCTCTGGTAACGCTGGATACTCACCGTATTGCCGCTAATGAACAGCTGCGCACATTTGGTCGTATTCTCGATGTGCCGGTTAAGGTACTTGATAAAGCCGAAGACCTGGGGCTGGCTTTGCATGGTTTGCGGAAAAAAACGCTGATTTTAATTGATACCGCCGGTTTGAGCGCAGATGATCCACGTTTGGAAAAGCAGCTTGAAGCACTCAATCAGCTCAAAGCAAAGGTCAATACGCATATAGTCTTATCAACGACCGCGCAACAATCGGTCATTGAGCGAGCCTATGAAAATTACAAAGCCTGTGGTTTGAAGAGCTGTGTATTGAGCAAGCTGGATGAAACTGCCAGCCTCGGTGGTGCGTTGAGCATGGTCATTCAGCAAAATCTGCCGCTGAGCTACACTACCAACGGACAAAAAATACCGGAAGATATCAGTGCGGCAAAAGGCAGTGCTCTGGTTACAGCAGCGGTAAAGCTGGGGCGGGGCGTGTCGTTGGATGAGGATATGATGGCAGACCAGTTTGCCCAGACATGGCCAGAGGAGGCTATTTCTGCTTAGCCAATGGGCACTTTTTTCAGATAAACGTCTAAAATTAAACAGATAGTGTTATTTCATCGGTCTTTAATGTTAAAACAAGGCTACAATAAGTCTATAAAAGCTATAGAAATTATAGGAGTAGCTCGTCGTAATGAGTAACCATCCAGTACAAGTCGTGGCTGTTACCGGCGGCAAAGGTGGTGTTGGTAAAACCAATGTATCTATCAACCTGAGTTTGGCCCTGGCTGAAATGGGGCGTCGTGTCGCTTTGCTGGATGCCGATCTGGGTCTTGCGAATATTGATGTATTGTTGGGTTTGTCGACCAAAAACAATTTGGCCGATGTGCTCGATGGCAACGCGTCCCTGGATGAAATTATGCTCAAGGGCCCTGGGGGTATTCGAATTATTCCTGCCTCCTCTGGCACCCAGTCGATGGCCTCTTTGAGTCAGCAGCAACATGCTGGTTTGATTCATGCCTTTAGTGATATTGGCGAGCAAATTGATGTGCTGATTATCGATACTGCAGCGGGTATATCGGATACCGTGGTAAGTTTCGTGCGTGCGGCGCAGGAAGTACTGGTAGTGGTTTGTGATGAGCCGACTTCAATAACTGATGCGTATGCGCTGATTAAATTGCTTAATCGTGATTACGATATGTTTCGTTTTCGTGTGCTGGCTAATATGACCCGCAATGTTCAGGAAGGGCAAAAGCTGTTTAATAAATTGACCACGGTGACAGACCGTTTTCTGGATGTCACCTTGCAGTATGTCGGGCAGATTCCTTTTGACGAAAGTGTTCGAAAAGCAGTGCAGAAACAGAAGGCGGTTTATCAGATGTCGCCAAGGTCAAAAGCATCAGTGGCTTTTCGGGCACTTGCCCAGAAAGTCGATGTTTGGCCTATTCCCTCTAGTCCTCGCGGTCACTTGGAGTTTTTTGTCGAGCGCCTGGTGCAACCGGTGCACGAGCCTGAGCAGTGACCGTTGTTAACGGACTGACTATGTATAGTGAAGTTCAGTCAGATTCTTTTGATGAGTTAGTGGAGCGCTACGCTTCGCTGGTGAAGCGTATCGCCCATCATTTGATGTTGCGTATGCCTGCCAGTGTGCTGGTTGAAGATCTTATGCAGGCGGGTATGATCGGCCTGCTTGAAGCTGCTCGTAACTACGATGCTGCCAAGGGCGCGAGCTTTGAAACCTATGCCGGAATTCGTATTCGTGGATCGATGATCGACGAAGTACGCCGAGGTGACTGGGTGCCGCGCTCGGTTCATCGTAATGCGCGTCGTGTGTCCGATGCGATTAAGGCGGTGGAGGCACGGTCTGGCCATGATGCCGGCGACCAGGAAATCGCCAGTGAGCTGGGTGTTGATATCCAGGAATACAACAAAATGCTGCAGGACTCCTCAAGCAGCCGTCTTTTTAGTTTTGATGACCTGGGAACGACTGAGGACGGCAGTGGTAGTGAAAGGATTGCAGGTGATTCTCCTAATCCCCTGGATGAACTGCACAAGGGAGCCTTACGCGAAAATCTGGCGCAATCGATTTCCCAGTTGCCCGAAAGAGAGCGAATGGTTCTGGCGCTTTATTATAATGAAGAGCTTAACCTGAAGGAAATTGGTTTGGTGCTTGGTGTCAGCGAGTCACGCGTTAGCCAGATTCACTCTCAGGCCGCGCAAAGGTTGCGCTCAAGAATGTCTGATTGGCGAGTGAGTTAGCACCTCTATAGAACAGAAAGTGTTCAAAGCTTAAATGCTTGCCAAATCCTCTCCTTGCCCCGTTTCCAGGCGGGTATATTGCATATCTCTGGCCTGATGAGTATTTTCTCCTGCTTTTTTAGTCTCATGTTTGTACGTTATTCCCTCAGTATTTGTGTTTGAAACCAGTTATTTGGCGAATTTTCTTCTTATCTCTTGTCATTTAAAGAAAAAACTGGATACCGGTGGAACTGGTACTAGACTTTAGTGGTGAAAGTCGAATGAGTTGTCTAGATATTGTGTGGTGGAGGTTGCTTTGGACAAGAATATGAAGATTCTTATTGTTGACGATTTTTCAACAATGAGAAGGATTATCAAAAATCTTCTGAGAGACCTGGGTTTTTCAAATACCCAGGAAGCAGATGATGGCCTGACGGGGCTGCCGATGCTGCAGAGTGGTAGTTTTGATTTTTTGATTACCGACTGGAATATGCCGGGTATGACAGGTATCGATCTGCTAAAGGCTGTGCGGGCCGATGAGCGCCTGCGGGATTTGCCAATCCTGATGGTCACGGCAGAGGCAAAGCGTGATCAAATAATAGAGGCAGCGCAAGCGGGTGTGAATGGCTACGTTGTTAAACCTTTTACCGCTGCGGTACTTAAAGAAAAAATCGATAAGGTCTTTGAGCGCGTAGACGCCAGTTAATCGCAAGTATGGGGATTACATATGTTGGATGTCGACGAAGCCAAGGAGCCTTCCGAACTTATCAGTAGTTTGCAGGAGTCAGCTGAAAAACTGGTTGCCAAATTAGACCAGGGAGATTACGCCGGTGCTTCATCTGTTATTGAGGAGATAAAGCAGCAGCGTGACAGTGGTATATATCGGGAAGTTGGACGTCTGACCCGAGGGCTACATGATGCTATCAACAACTTTCACATAGATGTTGAGAATTATGGTGCTGGGGATAAGCAGGACTCCGAAATGGTTAATGCACGTGATCGACTTGATTATGTGATTACCATGACGCAGGAAGCCGCGGATAAAACCATGGACATGGTGGAAGACGGGATTCCAATGGCGACTAATCTTAGTCAGGAAGCCGCCATCTTGCAAAAGGATTGGGGGCGTTTGATTCGCAGGGAAATGGATCCTTCAGAATTTCGCGAACTGTATAAACGTATAGATGTGTTTCTCTCCCAGGCTAATACCAGCGCTGACAGTCTAAATGAAAAATTTAACAATATTCTGATGGCTCAGGGTTATCAGGATTTGACTGGGCAGGTTATTAAAAAAGTAATTTCTCTTGTCCAGGAAGTAGAAGAACGCTTGGTTGAACTTGTCCGAGTTGCTGGAGAAGTAGAAGAAATTACGGGAATCGTTCGTTCTACCGATAAAAAAGAGGATGATTCGAAAAATGAAAAAAATAACGAAGCAGAAGGTCCACAGATTAATGCCGAAAGCAGAACTGATGTTGTTTCCGGTCAGGATGATGTGGATGATTTGCTCTCAAGTTTGGGCTTCTGAGGAGTGTGTGAATGAGCTTCGGTGAAGACGAAGAAATTCTTCAGGATTTTCTGGTTGAAGCGGGCGAAATTATTGAATTGCTCTCTGAGCAGCTTGTTGACCTTGAGCAACGACCAGATGATAAAGATCTTCTGAATGCGATTTTTCGTGGCTTTCATACTGTAAAAGGTGGAGCTGGTTTTTTGCAGCTTAATGCCTTGGTTGACTGTTGTCATATTACAGAGAACCTTTTTGACCTTTTGCGAAATGGCAAGCTGAGCGTATCTACCGAGTTAATGGATGTGGTGCTGCAGGCGCTTGATGCTGTTAACGAGATGTTTGCTGACGTTCAGGATCGTCAGGAGCTGACTGCGGCTGACCCAGAGTTGATTGCCAGGTTAAGTCAATTGGTTGATGCGGCTAATAAACCCCAGGCAGCTGCAGCGCCTGCACCAGCTGAAACATCTTCCCCTGCCGATGCTCCGGATAATTCGGGTGATGGGGCGGGAGGTGATCTTAGTGATGTTGAATTCGAGCAGTTCCTGGATGCTATTCAGGAGGGCGGGGAAGTCCAACCTGCTGCAGGCTCTAGCGCTGGAGGAGTCGCTGAAAGTAGCGCTGTTTCCGAAGATGAAATTACCGACGATGAGTTTGAAACACTGCTTGATGGTATTCATGGTGAGGGTAAGCACGGTAGTGTAACTGCTGATGCCAGCGTTGATAATAAACCAGCTGAAGAAATTCCAGCTGCGCCTGCTACAAATAGTGATGAGATAAGCGAAGCTGAATTTGATGCTCTGCTCGATGAGCTTCATGGGAGTAAAGCGCCAGGCAAAGGAGGTGGGGATAACACTTCGGTTGCTAGCTCTGGGGCTGTTACTGAAACCCCTGCGACGACTAATAATAGTAGCCCTGAATTGATTGGCGATGATGAGTTTGACTCCTTGTTGGATCAACTGCATGGAGCGGGCAAAGGTCCCACGGCTGAGTCTGCGGCGCCAGCAGCGGATTCTCAAGCCAAGGAAGCACCTCCACCACAGCAATCGGCCCCACAGCCGGCTACGCCGCCTAAGGTAGAAAGGCCGGTAGCCCAAGCCGTCGAAAAACCGGTAGCTGCTGCTCCCAAGCCAAAGCGTAGTCCAAAGGACACTCCGACTGCAGAGACCACAGTGCGTGTTGATACCCAGCGACTCGATGAGATCATGAACATGGTCGGTGAGCTGGTGTTAGTGAGAAACCGGCTAGTTCGCTTAGGTGTTAAAAGCGGCGATGAGGATATGGCTAAAGCCGTCTCCAATCTTGATGTGGTGACCGCTGATTTGCAGACCTCAGTAATGAAAACTCGAATGCAGCCCATAAAGAAAGTTTTTGGGCGCTTTCCTCGGGTTGTCAGGGACTTGGCTAGAAACCTGAAAAAGGAAATCTCTCTGGAGTTACAGGGAGAGGAAACCGATCTTGATAAAAATCTTGTTGAGGCCTTGGCCGACCCGTTGGTTCACCTGGTTAGAAACTCGGTTGATCATGGTGTAGAGATGCCTGATATTCGTGATGCGGCAGGCAAGTCTCGTGTCGGAAAGATTATTTTGGCGGCGGAACAGGAAGGCGACCATATTCTTCTTTCTATTACTGACGATGGCGCTGGAATGGATCCTGAGAAGCTCAGGGGTATCGCCGTTGATAAAGGTTTATATGATGAAGATGCTGCTGCGCGCTTGAGTGATAGTGAATGCTTTAATCTGATATTTATGCCCGGGTTTTCGACTAAAAAAGAGATCTCTGATGTCTCTGGTCGGGGGGTTGGTATGGATGTTGTTAAAACCAAAATCAGTCAGCTAAATGGTTCGATAGATATTCAGTCGAAAATTGGTGAGGGTACCCGGATTGCGATCAAGGTGCCTTTGACTTTGGCTATTATGCCGACCTTGATGGTGATGTTGGGGAAGCAGACTTTTGCGTTGCCATTGGTCAGTGTGAATGAAATTTTCCATATGGATCTGACACGAACGAATACTGTGGATGGCCAAGAGGTTGTTACTGTTCGGGAAAAAGCCTTGCCGTTGTTCTATTTGCGTCGCTGGCTTGTAAATGGTACTACAGATAAACAGCCCGATAATGCTCATGTGGTTATCGTCTCTGTCGGTACACAAAGAGTGGGCTTTGTTGTTGATAAATTGGTTGGCCAGGAAGAGGTTGTTATTAAGCCTCTGGGTAAAATGTTACAGGGAACGCCAGGCATGGCGGGTGCCACAATTACCGGTGATGGTAGAATTGCACTGATACTTGATGTGCCTAGCATGTTGAAACGCTATGCAAGTTAACAGCTAATGATCTGAGGGCAGTATGGCGGTAAAAGTTTTAATCGTTGATGATTCAGGTTTTTTTCGTCGCAGGTTAAGGGAGTTGATAGACTCTAGTCCAGATCTTGAGGTTGTCGGAGCGGCAAGCAATGGCAAGGAGGCTGTTGAAAAAGCAAAAGAGCTTCGCCCCGATGTGATAACCATGGATTATGAAATGCCGGTGATGGATGGCATCACTGCGGTTCGTAAAATCATGGCCTCAAACCCCACCCCCATTTTGATGTTTTCTTCGCTAACCTATGAAGGAGCCAGGGTGACCTTGGACTCCCTTGAGGCTGGCGCAGTAGACTTTTTGCCCAAAAATTT
>JAUXDF010000350.1 GCA_030618505.1 Spongiibacteraceae bacterium
TGACTGCAAACAGGGCTGGCGATAAGCGGCACAGAAGAGTGCTTCGCCATTTCATCACTCACTTTAGTTTCAACTTGCTGCAAGGAAGAATAATAAAAACGACGAATATCCTTATTATGGTAATCCGCCAAAAACTGCTTTAGGTTACGCTTCTCGTCACCAACAAAAATACAATCGGCATGTTTCTGTGCTTGCTCTGGCGTCGAACTTACTGCCTGACCTGTTAAGATTACATAACAGCCTTGGCGACGGAGAGTGTCGGCTTGCTGATAGGCCTTTTTGTCATTCAATTTTGTCAGCTGAATCAACACCAGCTGTACTGAAGATTCCAGAGCGCTGAGGGCATCATCCGTCAGCAGCTGCACATCAAGATCACAACCGGCATCAAATCCAGACAGGGCTTGCCAGGAGGCCTCGCTCTGCTCACAAACAAAAGCGTTCAGTTGCACACGTTTTTGTTGTTTCTGTTTTATCTGGTTTAAATTGACAACTTTCAAAGCAGACTTGGTGGATCGTCTGTTTTTTGTTTTAGCCGCAGTACCGGCAAAAAAATACGGCAGTTGAGGTGTTCTGCATTGCAGCTGTAGATCCAGTTCTCTTGTTAACTTCATGCTTAGCCTACTATCTGTTCGATATTGGATTCCACACTACTCCGGAAATATGACAACTGCTACTTACTATCTACGGTACCGAATAGTGATCATTATTGAGACTGCAAAAGATAGACAGCCAATGCTTTTCGCTGTTGCTCACCCAGGCCAAAGTTAGGCATGGGTGGCGTTGGTGTGGTAAAAAACAGCGCCAGCTCTTCAAGCGTATATCTACTATTCAAATCCGACAATGTTTTGAGCCCCACATTTTTTGGTGATGCTCCATTTTCGTGACACTCAGCACATTGATACTGTCGATAGAGGGCTTTTCCGAGACTTTTCAGGCGAATAATCTCACTAGACTCAAGCAGTTGAGTGATATCCTCTGTCACGTGCTGCGCTGCTAAGACCGATTTCACATCACCGTCCATCTGCGTTATTTCGTTTTCAGGCGCAGCACTGCCATAAACAACTCGGTATATGGCTCCAGCATAATCATCGGAGATATAAATAGCGCCATCGCTGCCCTCAACAACATCTACAGGCCTGCCGATAATATCGCCGCCGGCCTCAAAACCACTGAGAAAATCACGCTCTTGTATCGAGCCATCAGGCTGCCAATGAAGTGATACCACTTTGTAACCGTCAGGCTCAGTCCTGTTCCACGAGCCATGCAAAGCCACCAGCGCTACTTTCTCATAGCCAGGCGATACCGGCGCCTTGTGGAGGAAAGTAAAGCCTAACGGAGCATTATGCGCCCTAAAGCCGTACACAGGTGATATAGCCGCATTGTGCAGAGCACTTGTCGCCTGTTCACCGTAATCCGGGTCCGCATCACCAAAACCGTTAATAAAGGGCCAACCATAAAAACCACCTTGGCGAACCTGGTTTAGCTCACAGGGCGGATAATCATCCCCCAACAAATCACGTCCGTTATCGGTGGCATAAAGCTGTTGATTCCAGGGTGCCCAATCCAGCCCCACACTATTACGCAAACCACTGGCATAAATTTCGTCTTCGGTGCCATCTGTGCGAAAACGCATAATCGTCGCACGGCGCTGATCCTCCTCCAGGCAAACATTACAGCTTGAACCGATACTGAGATAAAGCATGCCATCTGGGCCAATACGCAGCGTTTTGCTCCAGTGATTTCCACCATCAGGCAGCCCGGTTATAATTTTCTGATACTCACCTTGCAACCGTGCGGTGGCAACATCAAAGCGTACCCGGCCTACAGCATTGGACTCAGCAACGTACAACCAGCCCTCGAACAATTCCAGTCCATGCGGGCGTGTTAAACCGCTGAGTAACACTCGACTGCCATCCGCCTGACCATCACCATTACGATCCCGCTCAAGCAGCAATACCTCGCCTTTTCTGGGACGGCTCACCAACAGATCGCCCTTTTCTGAGATGCGCATAAAACGCACTTGCGGTAAGTCCCTGGCATAAACCGAAAATGAGAAGCCCGCCGGCAGTTCCAGCTGGCTGATTAATTGCGCTTGTACCGGCGTGCTAATACCACGACCTGTGAGGCCATTCCACAGAACCTGAGGACTGGAGATGGGACCTAAAAATAACAGTCCTGCCAAAAGAGCGACTACTATCACGCCTAAGACAAAAACAACTTTCAACATTCTGAATATATTCATTGGTGCTATAATTTCTCGATTAACCAGCGATACGGATAGCCCCATTATGAACAATCAAGTCACCATAGACTACTTCAGTGATACCTTATGCGTGTGGGCTTATATTTCCCAGATTCGCATTGATGAGCTCAAACAACAGTTTGGTGAGCAGATCCGTTTTAACTACCATTTTGTTCCCGTTTTTGGCTGCACCCAAAACCGTATCGCCATTGGCTGGGGGGATCGCGATGGTTTTGCCGGTTTTAACCAGCATGTAAAATCCGTATGCAGTGAGTTCCCTCACCTGGAGCTTAACGAAGAGGTCTGGCTTTCGCACCCGCCTGCCAGTTCAGCCAGCAGCCACCTGATTCTGAAAGCGGTACAGATATTGGAGTCTGAGAATATTATCGAAGACATCAAAGAAGATACCCGGCAAAACACTCCCTGCGAAAACCTGGCCTGGGCGATACGGCAGGCATTTTTTGTAGACAATACTGACATATCCAACCTTAACACCCTGATCGCTATTGCCGAACAGCAGCAACTTCCTGCAAGCGCTATCAGAGAAAAAATCGATAATGGTCAAGCCCTGGCGGCACTGTGTCGTGATGTCGAATTGAGAGATCAGTTTCGTATCGAAGGCAGCCCGACCTTCATCATGAATAATGCCCGACAGAAACTCTATGGCAATGTCGGCTATCGCATTCTGGAAGCCAATATTCAGGAGCTGTTAAGCAACCCTGGGGATCGGGCCAGCTGGTGTTAGGCCGCCGGGAGGCTGCTCTGAATCATCCCCTTTTATGCCCTCGGGTACTCCTGAGGGAGAAAAGGCAAATTAACCCGCAGCTTGACGCATTTGTTATGTAAGGCTACAATGCTGTACAGATTTACGTACATGCACAATTTGGAGCCGATATATGGACGCCATTAGTTATACCTCTGCCCGCGCAAACCTTGCCAGTACAATGGAGAAAGTTTGTGCGGACCATGCCCCGGTTATAATAACTCGCAAAAGTGAGAGTCCTGTAGTAATGATGTCTCTAGAGGATTATCAGGCTATGCAGGAAACCACCTATTTGCTTCGATCACCGGCTAATGCAAGGCAATTACTTGAGTCAATAGCTGAGCTTGAGGCAGGTAATGGCATTGAGCGAGACCTTATTGAATGAAGCTAACCTTTTCTTCGATAGCGTGGCAGCATTACCTTTATTGGCAAAACACTGATAAAAAAATGCTTAAAAGAATAAATACATTAATTAACAATATTAAGCGCTCGCCTTACGAAGGAATTGGCAAGCCAGAGCCACTAAAGCACGGACTTGCCAGTTATTGGTCTCGTCGCATTAATGATGAGCACCGGATCGTTTATAAGTTTCAAAATGATACAATATTGATAGCCCAGCTTCGGTATCACTACAGCACATAACAGCCATTTCAGATAGGCACTAGCTAGTGCACATCCAGAAACCGGAAGTTTTCGAAAATTAAGTCTGCTCCTGGCCAACGCAAATTTAGCCGAAAATCAAGTCCGCTCCTGGCCAACGCAAATCTAGCTCATAGGCCTTTTCAAGGCCTTTAAGTCGCAAGATTTGCGTTGGCCAGGATCTCTTTGTCTAATTTCTGGATGGGCACTAGCTAACCCTTCTTTAATTCCGCTACC
>JAUXDF010000254.1 GCA_030618505.1 Spongiibacteraceae bacterium
TTATCAAATGGTGCGCTGACACCTTTAAAGTTGATCATAGTGAAACGCTCGCGAGCCAAGGCCTCCATCAGATAGCGCCAACCGGCACCTTCTTCACCTACCAACAAACTCCTGGGCGAACGTACATCTTCAAAAATAACTTCACACGTTCTTACACCGTTCATCATAGTTACCGGCTGAATGGTAATGCCCGGCGAATCCGTCTTGATCATTATAATGGTCAAGCCTTTGTGCCTTTTCGAACCTTTTTCAGTACGTACCAAGGTCCACATATAATCAGAGGTATCTGCACAAGTAATGAATCGTTTGGTGCCATTAACTATATAGTCATCACCATCAACTTCAGCTTTGGTATGAATGTTAGCGATATCATTACCGGCATCAGGCTCGCTATAACAGATAGCCAGACGAATATCAGCATCAACAATACGAGGAATAAACTCCTGCTTTATCTCTTCAGAACCAACACTTAACAGCGTATTACCAATTACAGTAATCAAGTAAGTGATCGTCAATGCTATACCCGGGGCGTCGCCATTATGGAGCTCGTCAAGCAAGATGTACTCGTGCATGGGTACATTTTCTTCGCCTCGACCACCAAGCTCTTTAGGATAAGACGCTCCTAACCAGCCTTTCGCTGCCATTTTTTTGATGCAGGCCATCTCGGCTTTAACATGCTCAGGGTGGATTTCAGCCGCCCCTTTCAGTTCGTCGAGTATTTCTTCTTTAACGAATTTACGTACTTCCATACGAAAGCTTTGTTCTTCAGGTGAGAAACGAAAATCCACAACTACCTCCAAATTATCTAGTTTTCAAATACTTGGTTCTACAAACCGTCTTGGTCCAGCTAATCAACACAACAAATCATCAACTAGCTTACCATCTGAGGAAAGATTACCACCCCCTCAAATTTAATACAAGCTACCTGACTATCAAGATACTTGACTATAATCAGGCTTGATTTTAATCTATACTGGCACTCCCTAAATCTAGGCCAGAAAACATCTTCACGCCTCAAATATGACAAACAAAAATGCTCTAACACAACAAGACCTAAATTCGTTCAGATCTAACAATATTGGCCACGTACTGGCAGAGGTTGCTCGTGACTATCAACAGTGCGCCGTTGAGCAGTACGAACAGTTAGGTCATAATGGTCTGCAGCTATCCCATCAAGCTATATTTCTACATTTAGGGCTTGAAGGAGCCAGACTGACCGATCTTGCTAAAAGAGCCGGAATCAGCAAACAATCGATGGGACAGATTATCGACGAAGTCGAGAAATTGGGGTATATTGAACGCCTTCCCGCTCCTTCTGATCGTAGAGCCAAAATTATTCAATTTACTGATAAGGGTCTGGATCTTATAAAAACAGGGACAAAAATAGGCATTGGCATTCAGCGGCGCTATGCAGAATATATCAGTGAGGGTAAAATGGTCTTGCTCCATGATATATTGGCGGATCTGCATGGCTCAATACGCTCACACAACCAGCAGTCTTAGCAAGATTAAAACTGTTTAATATTACGATAAAAAATGCTAAATTTTCGGCCTTTGCTGAAATGAAAGGAGAATGAACTATGGCAATAGCAGCACTTAAAGGTGTACGTGTTGTCGAACTCGGTGAAGGCGTTTCAGCTGCATTTTGCTCAAAAATGTTTGGTGATTACGGTGCAGAGATTATTAAAGTTGAAAAACCTGCTGTAGGCGATATCACCCGTCACTGGGGCCCCTTCCCTGAAGACAAGCCTCATCCAGAAAAAAGCGGTACGTTTTTTACCCTTAACACCAACAAGCAGAGTGTTACACTTAATCTGGAATCTGCCGAAGGGCGAGAGCTGTTTATCTCCTTGATTAAAACCGCCGATGTATTAATTGAAAATAATACACCCAAACAAATGAAAGAATGGGGGCTGAATTACGAAGCTCTGGAAAAACACGCGCCCAATCTTATCATGATATCCATTACGCCCTATGGTCAAACCGGCCCCTATGCAAACTGGAAAGCCTACGACCTTAATGCCTTTCATATGACAGGCGCTGGTAGCCGTTACTGCGGCCGTCAAGGCGAGGCTCCGCTGGAGCATGGTACACATTCCGCCGATTATTATGGTGCCTACGTAGCAGCAACCTGGGGGCTTGCCTCGGTTTTTGCACAGGATGAAGTGGGAGGCGAGCATATCGATGTATCCTGCGCCGAGTCCGTTGCGGCGACCTTTGTTGGCGGTCAAAACATTGGTGGCTATGCACAGGATGGGGTCTTTGGCTCCCGTACTGGTATTGGCATGCCCTTAGCAGCCCCGGCAACTATCCTGCCATGTAAAGATGGTCATGTCTGGATGTTAGCACTTGAAACCGCTCAGTGGCGCGGGCTTGTCAACGCCATGGGTAACCCGGAATGGGCACAGCTTGAGATGTTTGACGACATGTTCACCCGAGCGCAAAATTCCGATTTAATCTATACAATGATGAATGAATGGACAATGGCGCATACCAAGCAGGAAATCATGGACATGTGCCAGGATAATAACTGCCCATCAACGGCTGTCTACAATATTCAGGATGCTGCAGAGCACCAACATATGAAAGACAGAAACTACGTTGTAGAACTCGAGCACCCCCTTATCGGCAGGGTTCGTGACATTGGTGCGCCAGTGAGAATTCCAGACTGCCCCGGCGGCCCAACGACAGCAGCTCCATTACTCGGACAAGATAATGATGCCGTTTTTCTCCAGAGGCTAAGCCTGTCAGAAACCGAGTACCAGAATCTACTGAGTGCCGGCGTCATTTAAACAAACAGTAAATGTAGGGTGCGGCCCCCGCACCAATAGAAATAAAACCAGACCCGAAGGTGCGGGAGCCACTCCCCACCAGACCAGAATCAGCTACAGGAAAAAACTCATGTCAACGAAACTTCCTCTTTCCGGCATACGAGTCGCCAATTTCGGCTGGGGCTGGCTCGGCCCAGTGGCAGGACAAACACTCAGCAGACTCGGTGCTGAAGTTTATAAAATTGAATCTTATGTGCGTGTTGATATCAACCGTACCATCCCGCCCTTTGCCACTGGCCACGAAAAAGATGTCAACTGCAGCATTCAAAACCATGCTGCCTGGTCGGGTAACGGCAGCGTCACCATCAACCTGAAAAAACCCGAAGGTCAGCAGCTGGCTCGCGAGCTTGCGGGGCAATGTGATCTGGTATTGGAAAACTTCGGACCCGGAGTCATGAATAAACTTAATTTGGACTATGAGCAGCTCAAAGCCATCAATCCAAATTGCTTGCTGATATCAGCTCCCGCCGCCGGACTTATCGGCGCACTTAAAAATATACGCACTTACGGTATGAGCCTAAGCAGCATTACCGGCCTCGACAGCATTACCGGTTATAAAGGTGGCCCACCCATTCCAATGGAGAACGCCTATGCAGATCCCCTCGGCGGGATTATCTGCGCATTTGCCGCCGTCCTTGCATTGAACTATCACAAACGCAACGGTGGTGGACAGCATATTGACCTTTCCCAGCAGGAAGGCGTTATGCAACTTATGGGGCCGTCTTTTATGGATTACGAATTTAATGGCCGCATTGCAGAGCCCAGAAGCAATCTACACCCACAGGATGCAGCCGCACCTCACGGGGTATTTCCCTGCACCGGTGACGACCGCTGGATCAGCATTGCCGTTGCCAATGACAAAGAATGGGCAGGCCTTGTGTCTGCTATGGAGTCGCCCGCCTGGGCCGTCGACGGCAAATTTTCCTCAATGGATGGTCGCCTGGAAAACATTGATGAACTGCACAAAAACTTATCCGCCTGGACAGGCTCGAAGAATGATTACGCCTTAACCGAGCTACTTCAAAAGGCAGGTGTTGCTGCCGCTCCGGTCTTAAATATTGCTGACCTCTTAAGTGACCCTCACTACAAAGCGCGTGAAACCTTTGTTGAGGTAGAGCATCCTTTAGGGTTCAAGGAAACAGTCTACGGAAACTATGTAAAAACGCACCACGCCGACTCCCCGCTTGCTACCGGGCCGGTGATGGGACAAGACAATGAGTCAGTATTTAAAGGTTTAATGAAAATGCCCGAAAGTCAGTATGAACAGCTGGTTGCTGACAAGGTTATTTTCTAAAGAGTAGGGTGCGGTCTCCGCACCATCGAACCCAAAGTAAAGTGACAAAATATTGAGAGACACAAAATGACCAAACCAGAACCTCGCCTGGAAGATATCCCTACTAGCTCACGACGCTGGGTGGGTAAGCAAGTCCACCGTATAGAAGACCCCGAACTGGTCACCGGTCGTACCGAGTTTATCGATAACGTCACTTTGCCCGGCATGCTGCACTGCGCCATTTTTCACAGCCCCCATGCCCACGCGCGCATTATTAATATAGACACCTCGGAAGCGGAGAAAATGCCTGGCGTTCACGCCATCATTACCCGAAAAGAAATTCTCGAATGGACTGAGCCCTCCGGTGGCTTCCCTGAAGGCACCGGCGCTTATTGTATGGCTACCGATAAAGCCAGCTATGTCGGCGAGCCTGTTGTCGCCGTTGCCGCAGACAGTCGCTATATCGCTGAAGATGCGCTTGAGTTAATTGATATCGAGTTTGAAACTTTGCCCCCCATTGTCGATCCCTTTGAGGCAATGAAGCCTGAAAGCCCCTTGGTTATCGAATCAGTAAAAAACAATATTGCCCTGCAAAGAAAATTCACCTGGGGAGAAGTCGACGAAGCGTTTGTCTCTGCTGATCATGTTTTCAAAGACAAGTTTCGCTGGAATAGAGTGGGCGCAAACCCCATGGAGACTTTTGGCTGTATTTGCCAATGGGATCTTCTCAAAAACGACCTCACTATTCGCGGCAGCATTCAATCACCGCGCCTTACCGCACTTGCCACCGCAGGCGTTTTAAGACTTCCGTCTAACAAGGTACGCCTTAGTGCCAACCAGCGTGGCGGCAGCTTTGGCGGCAAAGGTAATCCTCGTGGCATCAATATTGCCAGCTTATTATCACGCAAGGCTGGCGGTCGCCCGGTAAAATGGATTGAAGATCGTGTTGAGTATCTTACCAGCGGTGGCAGCCAGGCCTGGGATCGTTTTTACGAGGCAGAACTGGCGGTCATGAACGACGGCAGAATCACTGGTTTACGCATTAAACTGGTTGATAATATCGGCGCTAGCGGTGAAAATTATGGCTCCCTTG
>JAUXDF010000065.1 GCA_030618505.1 Spongiibacteraceae bacterium
GTATATTCCTCTATTTCCCCGGTAGTTTCGTTATAGAAATGCACCTGATAACTTTCAATTTCTGCTTCACTGATTTCTGCCCCATCCTCGCGCTGCAAGGGCGGACTCCAATTTAGCACGACGTTCATAGCCACAGGTTCTGGAGCCGGGACTGGCTCGGGCTCAGGAGTTGACTCTGGCTCTTGAGTTGGCTCGGGGCTAGGCTCTAGATCCAGTTCTAGCTCCGAGATCGGGTCGGGTACAGGATCCGGGGCTGATTCAGGCACAATAGGATCCGTATCAGAGTCAGGGGTAGACTCCAGGACAGCGGTAGGTTCTGCGCTGAGATCTGAAGGCGTTTGATCAACAGGGTCAAGGATAAGACTGTAATCCTCATCACCTGCCGAAATCGCCCCCTCCTCCGTCTTAAGCGGCACACCACACGCTACCAAACTGGTGCTGACTGCCATTGCACAGGCCACCCTTTTTAACCAACCCTGATAGCGCAGTGCACTTTGTAAGTCTTTTTCACTAACAAAGTGCCGTTCAACTAAAATCTGGCCAATTTGCTTTTCCCTGTTCTGCTTCTGCAGGGCTATGGCAATTTTCAGCTGCTCAGCACTAATCTTCTGCTTATCAACAAGAAGACTACCAATACGATAGTGATTTTGAGACATTTGATACAACATCTGCCGAACCCCTCTGCGATGAAGCAAAACTGGCGATAGGAAACCTTTTGCTGGCATAGCTTTCCGGCAACAGCCCAAATAAATGGAAGCCGAATAGACCAAAAAGCACCCCTCCTCAAAATCCTAGTATTTGTATGCAATTTGATCAAGCGCCAAATTCCAGAGCTTATATTTTTCTATAATATTGAACAGTATTCGTACATCACTACAGTGATATAGAAAGAAAATCAGCGAAGCACTATAGCTGATATATGCATTTCTGCGCTAAATAACGGCTCTTTGATAGGGCTCTGAATGCCCAGGCGATTCCCGACATCAGGATCAGAACTCCAAGAAAAGAGCCAAGACTCCGGCATCGTTAATAATAAAATATGCTAGCTACAATTCTTTATTATGCGCGATTCACCTAATAAAAAACCCAAGCCTTCATTAAGTGTTACCTCACCTGCAATAAGGTAACAAAACAAGTAGTAATTGGTAACAAACAGAGATTAATGCCTAATTAGCATTACCCGACTAATTTTAATAACCTACTGACGATAAAGGAATTATTAAAGTTGGCACGAGGAGTGCAGTACATAACGTGTAATAATAAAAATAATATTTATAATAATAATAACAAAACGAAAGACCTGGATGGGGAGGATCATCTCCCCATGACTTTCTTCCCCCCACTAGCACCACTCCAGACCAAGCACTATCTCGGATCGACCACCTCATTGCTGATACAATATTTTAAGATTAGTGTGTAGCTTTGCTATTCTTTCATCATCGTAATGTCCACACCTGTTCGGAAAACACCCTTAAGATGAATAGCGCCGAGACCCGAACAATCCCGCAACTGGGAAAAAACGGACTGAACCTGCAGGCGGTCTTCAATCTTGAGGAGCTCCCCCAGGAAATTATCCACTCCATCACCCAACAAACATTCAATATCAGCAAATATAAACAGCTCATTCTGCTAGGCCATGGCGGAACTGCTTTCTGGGCAGCACTAAAAGAATCAACAATTCAGTCCAATAACCCGGTTGACGACTTTTCTAAACAAATCGTCAAAAAATATTTTGACAGCGAGCATCAGGGCCATGCTTATCACATTGTTTACCCTGACCCCCAGACCGTAAATCTACAAGCACTCGGCAAGCTCGCCGGATGGCACCATAGCTCGCCATTTTTGCTTGGCATTAACGTCCAATGGGGCAGCTGGTTTGCGTATCGCGCTGTTATTCTAGCCGATACTCAGCTCCACTCCAGTACAACACAGCAATCAATATCACCCTGCCATGCATGTAAAACCAAAGCCTGTATTAGCGCCTGCCCTGCTCAGGCAATAAGCACAATAACGGCGAACACAAGCTTCGATATAGAGCGCTGCATAAACTACCGTATAGAGAAAGACTCTCGCTGCAACAGGCAATGCCTTTCCAGAAATAGCTGCCCTGTTCAACAGAATCGCCGTTATAGCGAAGAACAAATGGACTACCACTACAATCGCTCTCTGCAGACCATTAAAAAGGGACTAAATCAATAAGCAAACCTAAGTCTTATTTGTCATAAAACGTATTTTTTAATTTTACAATTGCAATTAAAAACCCATAAATTCTGGAAATCATCTATCTTATCCGCTCTTTCGATATAACCGAAAACGGGCTAATTCACTTGTGTTACTAAGCGCTATAGCACCCTGCTACCCCCGGTTAGAATTCTCTATAACTAATGCTACTATAGATAAATATGCCATCCATACAGCGACTTATCAGAAGCATCTGATGCTACATTTATAAAGGATTTACGTCATGAAAAACATTGTGACGCTTAAGGAAATTTTCCAGCGTAGCGCAAAAAAATCACTGCGACTCACTCTCGGCTTGCTACTTGCTTCCACCTTATTTGCATGCGCCACTCTCGAGCAGAGCAGTAGCAACCAGGACATGCAAACAACAGAGAGCAATTATCAAGAAATTAATGACATCAAAAAAGAAATCGCCAACATCAATGATAAGCGCTATAAAATAAAACAGGAAATATTTGAAATAAAACTTAAGGAGGGAGACAGTGGCAGAGACATACAAAATCTTCACGGGGAGCTAGATAATATTAACCAGCAATATATAAGCCTCAACAGCAAGCTGTCCAAGCTATCCACTGAAACAAACAGTAACAGCAATGCCATCGCAAAGCTTGAACGCCAAGAGGCCTATCGAAAAGAAGTTATTATCCAGTTCAACGAAAACTGGCAAAAAATAAACACAGAATCCGACAAAAAATTACTTAAAATAGAAAGTGGTGGTGCCGATGCGCAACAACTTGACGAATGAAGATGGCTTGAATCAGCAATTACGTGTAATCAAAAAATTTACCGCCTTATTGGTATTGTTGTTCATTATTACCTTGACCATATTTGTTAGTGGCTTACATAAAATAAAGACCTCTACAGAGAAGTCATTACAAGCAAACCTGGTGTTAATTGAACAAACCCGGGAATCAACCAAAGAAATAATGCTCTATCTTGATGACGAGAAAAGCACTGAAAGTAAAGACAATAAACACATTGAACGTATCAATGCCCTGCTGATCGATCATGATCAGAAACTTAATATACTCCAGGAATACACCAGTCAGCTATATGGCATTCAACAGTCCTACGCCTATATCCCTTAAGAGGCGTTTGATACGGATAAAACAACAAAGCCCGGCGTTATCTTGACGACATTTGGGAACTGTTGACAACTAACCATACATTACAAAAACGTCATTCAAAATGACTATCCGGCAGAACTGCACCATTCAAAGCACTCTAAGCACCCATCGCAACAAATTTCCCCAGCCCCATTGACTGGTACCCTTGAAATTAATTTTTCATATTGCTAGCATCCCCATCCGCCCCAGGTATCCGAGATACTGCTTCTCTACTGCGTTAAGTTTATGTCGCCAACCACCACTCCCCTGGGAATAAACAACGGAGATAACAAATGATTCTAAGCCGCATAGGTCAATGGCTAAAACAATTCGACTCTAATGAAGCCGACATTAAACCAGCAATCAAAGCTGATGCAGATTCAATCAATTGGCATTACAGCAGCGACGTAGTAGTTGTCGGCTTTGGCGGCGCCGGCGCCAGTGCCGCGCTTGAAGCGCAGGAAAATGGCGCTGATGTCAGCATCCTGGAACGCTACCACGGCGGCGGCGCAACCAATATTAGTGGTGGTATTTATTACGCCGGCGGTGGCACTACCATACAGAAGGAAGCGCAGATTGAAGACGATCCGGAGAATATGTTTAATTACCTCAAACACGAGGTAAAGGACTCTGTTAGCAATGAAACCCTGCAGGACTTTTGCCAGCAAAGCACCGCCAACCTGGAATGGCTGCAGGGACACGGCATGCAATTTCAAGCCTCGTTATGCCCTTTTAAAACATCTTACCCTTCTGATGACTACTATCTCTACTATTCTGGTAATGAATCCTTCCCACCCTACAATGAGAATGCCACACCGGCACCACGCGGGCATCGCTCCTATGGCAAAGGTATATCAGGCGCTGCTTTTTTCTCACCATTGCGCGCAGCCTGTGAGAGAGCACAAATTAACGTCAAAACACAAACCCACGTGCAGACGCTAATTACGGATCAGAACAATAAAATACTGGGAATTAGCGCAACAGAAATCCCCGCTGGCAGTATTCCCGCCAAGCTGCACAAATGGCTCTACCTGCTCAGCGTTTATCTGCGCTATGCAAGTATGTACGTGCCGATGCTGAGCGGCATCCTCTCACGCTGCATGCAGGGCCTTGAAAAACGCTATGGCCGCAGCGTCAACCATCGCGCATATAAAGGCGTTATTCTAAGTACCGGCGGTTTTTATTTTAATCACACCATGGTCACCCAGTACGCCCCCAAGCAGAGTAAAGGTATGCCTCTTGGCACCATCGGCGATGACGGCAGCGGCATACAACTTGGACAATCCGTCACGGGGAAAACCTCACTGCTGGAAAAAATATCCGCATGGCGTTTTATTAACCCGCCCGAAACCTTTGTTCGTGGCGTACTGGTTGGCAAGCGCGGAAAACGTATCTGCAACGAAATGCTTTACGGCGCACAAATCGGCGAACGAATGAACACAGAGCACGAAGGTGTTGCCCACGTAATCATCGATCAATCACTCTGGAATCAAACCTGGAGCATGATTAAATCCGACCGCGCCACCTGGTTTCAAGCCCTATTGACACTCGTTTATCTCTTTGCCGAACGCAAGAAGGCCAGCTCCATCGTCGCACTGGCTATTAAGCTGGGCATTGAACCTGCGGTACTGCAGCAAACCATTGATCAATATAATGCCCTTGCTGATAGCAAAGAGGCAGATCCTATGGGCAAACCCGGCGCCTTTATCAACAAAATTGAAACCGGACCTTTTTACGCACTTAATTGCTCATTCGATGCCTATCTTGTTGGCTGTCCTAGCATTAGTGTTGGCGGCTTAAACGTTGATGAAAAAACCGGGCAGGTTAACAGTGAGTCAGGAGAAATTATCGAAGGGCTTTACGCCGCCGGGCGAACAGCTGTTGGCATTTGTTCACAATCCTATGTCAGCGGACTTTCTATTGCCGATTGTGTTTACGCTGGTCGACGAGCAGGTAAGCATGCCGCATCACAGGCTTGAGTTAACAATTTTGAGTCGGTGTCGATCACAGCATGTATGTGATCGACACCAAACCTAAAATGACAAATACTGACAGGTTTTCTGCTGTAAAAAAACTTCTCCTATTTACCTTACCAAACTGTGCACTCCATCACTCATCCGGTTTTTAATCCTTCACTACTAAATTAATTATAAGTACTGGTAATTTCTTGTTAGAAACCACCTTTCTGGTAACAAAATCGACTCTATAAAAACCAAATATTCTAATAACGGGTAAAGCTAGAATTAATTTTTCTTTGCCCAAACCCTATCTTGCTGCATAGGCATAGATATTTTCCTTTTATAGTAAATCGTTACAAAACTTATCCCGAGACTTAACTAACCTGATTGCATTAATCAATATTGATGTTTTCGGTGAGGTAATTCAGATGGAGCGTTTTGTTTTTTTACTTATTTGCAGTGTAATTACCGCAACTATTTCTGTTAAGGCCAACGCCTCGTCCTGTGACAGCACCATTCGTAAAACCAATGTTGTCGCCACATCTTTACTAACCATGGCAAACACCTGGGTAAAAAAAGGACGCTCCTTTACTATAAAAGATGCCGCACGTTCTCTCTTCTATGGTGGCATCGGCGGTTATGGTTTTTATAAAGCGAAGGAGGCGGCCGGTAAAGACAATGTGCAAACCGGCGTCGCACTCGCTTATCTAAGCTCGTCTATCGTTGAAAACACAATACATGATGAGAATCCGCTCGCCTATATTCGCTATGGCGTTGGACCCGCAGAATTTCGTTTTTCAACGCCGCTGGCAAAGAATGCCGCCGCATTTACCACCTTTGAATTTGATCCCATAGAAGCAACAACCGTGGCACTAAACGTCAGCAAGGTAGATAAGTGGGGAATAAAGGACGGCATCCTTTACGGTGTCAGTAAAGACAACCTTGAATCAGATGATTTACCGGTTGTTTATGCCCAGGTCGGTGGACGCCATATTATTATCGATAAGGATCATACCGAGCAGGAAGATACCTGGCGTCATGAATCCATTCATGTAATCCAGAATATTCAATATCAGTCATTCTTTTCAGTGCGCTCCGAACAGATTAAAAAAAGCCGGATTGGCTCCTACCTGCCGGGTTACGAAAGTAGCAGCAACCGCAGCTCTGGCCTGAATTGGGTTGATGCCGATGTACGCTTTGGCTGGTTCCACCTGCCAATGGCATTGGTAACTGATTCTGGCGACTATTCACAACGATGGGATGAATTGGAAGCGGCTCAAATGGGCGAAGGCCATGCACCCTATGGCAGCAGCGATGAGGACTGCGGTGGCGCCGGCTTTAGCTTCGCCTTTTCCTATTAACAATCAGGTATTAATACAGCTTCTGGCTCTGTATTTGACGAGATCAAAATGATCTCTTCAAGGAAAATGCTCCTCGAATATCACCGCTATTAAAACCCACCGCCTGATCGTTCGGGTAAAGCGTTTTCAAACTCGCTGACACCGCACTATCCAGGCTGTCTCCATGACACTTCAGGCATAGATCCGCCGTGGGTATCGCCTTCATATAACGATAAACAGACTTACCATCACTGACAATCAGCTCGGCATATTCGATAGCGTTAACATCTTCACCGGCACTTTTACGCTGCTCAAATTTCTGCAGTACCAGTAACTCCCATTCATCAGCCTGATTACCTTCATTACGCACCTTAAGAGAGGTGCGACTTACCTGCCAATCAGATTGTGCGGATACATTATCCGCAATCGGACCCGCCTGATGCTTGCAAACCTGAATCGCACTGACTGGACCGCCACTTTTCATTGCCGGTTTTAGAGCACCTTTTAACTGACCTGAAAAGGATTTCACGACAGCGCGAGCCTCCTGCAAATGCTGCTCAGGTACTGGGCTCGCTGCCACACTGCTCAATGACAACAAAGCAAGGGTGGGTATCAGCAAAACGCTAATAATTGTAAAGCTAGTTTTCATAGTCTTTCACCTCAATTTACGAGAAGAACCACACATCCTTATATTACATATACCTAATATATGATTCAAGGATAAATCTACCTGCTCCCATTTACAACATCATTTGTACATTACTTTTTCCACACCTTTAAATGCCAGCGCTTGCTCCTTGATATAAACCATTTCAAAATATCTCTCTAAGGCTTATTATTGCGCCCTATTATTGAATGACGATTTTCAGGGTTCCAAGTCTTATGATTACCAATTTTGCACAACTACTCCAGGTCTCTACCGAGCAGGATCAACCGCAACGCCTGCTTTTTCTCTTTGCCAAGGCAGAAAGCGATAAGCCAAAGAAGAAAAAGAAAAAACAACAACGCGGTGCGATCTCGCCTGTTATGTGTGTCGACAAACTACCGGAGGATATCGAATCTTTTCAATCACTTGTCAAAGAAGCCGATGAGATATCAAAGGAGTGGGATTTTGTTATTATCGCCGGGCTCAGTGGTCAAAATGGCGTTGTGCCCAGCACCGAGGACGCCGACCCCTACCTTAACCAGATGACTAATCACCTCGCATCCGGTGGAGATTTGTCCCAATACGTTATTTTTGACCGTGAAGACAGCCCGGTCGTGGTATCGGCAGATTAAAGCAGTGAAACCCCGCCCATTCCCTCTGGTGGCAATATTTACAAGATACGAGGTTAGTTGTGGATCTTATTGAATCGCGTTGCCTGCAGGCAAAATGTATTATTAATCTGATGACGGTTGTCGCCAAGGATCATTTATCCGTGCTTGAACGGATGGATATCCCACAAAAAGCCTACGAAGTCGGCTGTCTGGTGGGCATGCTGGAGGGTGAAATATTCCAGCAGCGCATCAACTCCGACAGCATTATTAGCGATCTGCCCTTTGATGGTGAGGTCAAAGAACAGTTTGTTAATGGTGTCACCGTTGTTATTCAACAGTTACTGATCGATAAAAACAAGGAACAGCTGGATGCTGACCAACAGCGCCTGCGTGATATTCGTAACGAGATTCAGCACAGTATCGATCATACCGAGAACCTGCTGGACAATGTCGGCAAGCTTGAAAAAGCCCTGAGCAGCAGCAACCTCTTTGGTGATACCCAGTCCGTGCTGGAAGGTTTTCGCGATCGGGTCGATACCATGCGCTCGATGTGCCTGATTAAAGATCAGGAGCGTCAGGTGCTTGATTTACTGATCGATAAAAACTCCCTGCTGATCGAAAAAACCGATGAATCCCTTACTCGCCTGCCGCCAATGGAAGAAACTTTAAAACAGCTGAGCCAGCAAACCCAGCTATTAGCCCTTGAAGGTGGTGCAGCTTCGGGGAATAGCGAGCAAAAAAGCACCAGCAAGCACTAGATAGCGCCTATCAGTAAACACCCGAATTTAAATTTGATGTCTGTCGTAGGGTGCACCTAAAACAGGGCACAAGCGGCCCCCGCACCAAAGCACCTAACGTCGCGCCCTGTTTTAGGCGCACCCTACGAGCCATCAACTCAGTATCATTCAAATTCAATCAAATCTTTCTCACTACCCGCAAAATAGCCTAGAATAACTACTGGCCAATCAAACACTGACTCCAGCATTTATTCCAACCACAGGTAACGTATATGGACATCTCCAGTATCATAGTCTTAGTAATTTTAGTGGCAGTTATTTTTTATATCATCAGCATCTATAACCAACTCGTCACCTTAAAAAATCGCCATCAAAATGCCTTCTCACAAATAGAAGTACAGCTAAAACGACGCTACGACCTGATCCCTAATCTGGTAGAAACCGCCAAGGGCTATATGAAACATGAAAGCGAAACTCTCGAAGCTGTGATCAATGCCCGCAACGAGGCCAGCTCGGAACTTGCTAGCGCCGCCGCTGACCCAGGCAACGGGGCGGCCATTGAAAAACTGGCAGGCGCCGAAAATGGCTTACACAGCGCCATGGGAAAATTAAATGTGGTGATGGAAGCCTACCCCGACCTTAAAGCCAATCAGAATATGATGCAGCTCTCAGAGGAGTTGAGCAGCACAGAAAATCGTGTCGCCTTTTCCCGCCAGGCTTTTAATGATGCCGTCACCGCTTACAATACCTATCGCCAAACATTTCCACCGGTATTTTTTGCCGCAAAATTTGGCCATCCCACCGATGCTACGCTACTAGAATTTGAAGACAGCGTCGAGATACAAGCGGCACCTAAAATTTCTTTTTAAGATAGCTACAGCAATATAATAAACAGAACAAGGACTAGCGGTGAATTTTTTCTCCCAACAGGATCAGGCGCGGCGTAACACAACAGTGTTAGTGTTGCTTTTTTTAGCTGCTGTGCTGATTCTAATCATTCTTACTAATATTCTTGCCGCCTTTACTCTCTGGCTAATGGATGGACAGGTCGCCGGTGGCTATCAAGCCTACCAGGAAGCGGTAAATACCCTTAGCTATGAAAAGCCAAAAGGCATCTTGGCCTATTTATCCTGGCAGCGACTGGGGCTGATTAGTTTAGCGGTATGCGGCACGGTATTGTGTGCTATCGTTTATAAGTGGTTACAGCTGTCTGCTGGTGGCAAGCGAGTTGCTGAATCACTGGGCGGCCAACGTATCAACCCTAACACCACTGATGCCAACGAAAAACGCGCGCTTAATGTCGTCGAAGAGATGGCCATTGCCTCGGGCATGCCGGTACCGGCGGTTTACCTGCTTGCCCATGAAAAAGGCATTAATGCTTTTGCCGCTGGCAATACCCCGGCCGATGCGGTGGTTGGTTTGACCCAGGGCTGCATTGAGCAATTTAATCGCGAGCAACTACAAGGGGTTATCGCCCATGAATTCAGTCATATTTTAAATGGTGATATGCGCTTGAATATTCGCTTGATCGCGGTACTTAACGGCATCCTATTTATCGGCTTAATTGGCTCTGTGCTACTACGCGGCAATATGGTTGGCTATCACAGTTACAGTCGCCGCTCCCGTGATGGCCGTCTTGTTATGCTCGCTGTTGCTCTATTGGCAATTGGCTGGCTGGGAAAATTTTTTGGTAACTTGATTAAAGCGGCAGTCAGTCGGCAGCGAGAATTTTTGGCGGACGCCTCAGCAGTACAGTTTACCCGCAACCCTCAAGGGATTGCCGATGCGCTAAAGATTATTGGCGGTTACAGCGCTGGCACCAAAATCGAAAATCCCAATAGCAGCGAAGTCAGTCATCTTTTTTTCGGTCAAGCGATTAGCAAAATTAACGCTCTTTTCGCCACTCACCCACCGTTAAAGGAACGCATTCAGCGTATTGAACCTCACTGGAATGGCCAGTTTAGTTCTCGCGGTACTACTGCTAAAAACAACAATCAAAACTCCAGCAATGCCAGCTTCTCGGGTTTTCAGGCTAGTGCAGGCGCTAAAGCGTCAATGACAGCAGAAACCTCGCAAGCCGATGCAACCTTCAGCGCTCACGCCAATGCTGATTTTAGCCCACAGGCTGATGCCAGCTTTGCTACCGAAGGTGAGATAAACAAGGTAGCTCAGGGTTTAAATTCCCTGCCTAAGGTTTTAGTACAACGTTGCCACGATCCGCTCGGGGCAATCTCGCTGGTCTGCGCATTATTACTCAGTGAAAACAAAACCGATCAGGAAAAACAACTCAAGATTATTCAACAAAGTCCATTCAGGGGATTAAGCCAGCAAACCCGGCTCGCCACCAAAGAGCTGGCCAACAGCGATAGAAGTTTTCGCTTACCCCTGATTGAATTAGCACTACCCGCGCTGATGTGTATGTCGGCCCAACAATATGCTTCATTCAAACAATTACTGCT
>JAUXDF010000113.1 GCA_030618505.1 Spongiibacteraceae bacterium
CGTTACCTGGACGAACTTTGAAGGCTCGGTAAATGGCACGGGAACAGCATTGGATACCCAGACGATTGAACAAGATATTGACAATGGTTTAGGCTCTCGTTATATCAGCTGGACAGTGCCCGCGAGTGTTGTTCAATCCTGGATTGATACACCAGCAAGTAATAATGGCTTTTTGTTTGTTGCTGATGATGCTGCAGGCATAGATACCTATTTCACTTCCAAAGAGGGAGACAACGGTACTGCAGAGGCTCCAAAACTTGAGTTTACTGTTACCTGTCCGTAATTACCCTCCTCAATGCCATAAAGGGGCTGCGGTTTAGCCCCTTCGGTAAATTTTCCCTATCTATAAGCTCATAGATTTTTGGTTATTTTGAAGTGGTCAAATACTAGTCATATATTCATTGTCAGTATTCTGATTGTCTCAGTGATACCTCGCCAGTTTGTACTTTTGAGACAATGCCAATGGCAAAGCACCTGAGGCGGTTAATATTTTTTCGGGCCGTACCGGGTGCGAATACGGCACCGGTCTTCATCAAAAGCCCAATCCAGAATATAATGACAGCCATTCTTAATGGATCAATTACTCGCTGGTTAGCATCAGTTTAGGCGCTCGCTGATTTGCTTACGGTGTGCAGGAAAACTCTGTTAATATGTGAAGTCGTTTGGGATTTTACAGTCAGATGGTAAGCTTGTCCCTTAAGAGTATTTTACAGTCTCGGGCCTAATTAGAATGTCAACGCGTGTCCTTCATTTTTACAGGACTTATTTCCCTGAAACTCAGGGCGGCCTAGAGGAAGTTATTCGCCAGATCTGCTTAAATGTTAAGCAGGATGGTGTCGAGAGTCGTGTGTTTACCCTTTGTGATAACCCCGCCTCGGAGCCGATTGAGCGGCCGGAAGCGCTCGTTTTCCAATCAAAGCGTAATATGGAAATAGCCTCCTGCAGTATCGGTTATAGTGCGCTGGCTGAGTTTAAAAAGCAGGTGGAGTGGGCTGATGTAGTTCACTACCATTTCCCCTGGCCTTTTGCCGATGTCTGTCATTTTTTGGCGAAGGTTAAGAAGCCTACGGTTTTGACTTATCATTCTGATATTATTCGACAACGTGCTTTGCTGATGTTGTATCGTCCGCTAATGAACCGGTTTTTAGCCTCGATCGACAGAATTGTTTGCACCTCGCCCAACTACTTTGCATCCAGTCCGGTACTGCCTTGTTTTGCGTCCAAGGTGAAAGTCGTCCCTATTGGTATTAACGAAAGTTCGTACCCTGAACCTGTGAATGAACTTGTTCGACAGGTGAAGGAAACTTATGGTGACCGCTTTTTTCTGTTTGTTGGCGTTTTGCGTTATTACAAGGGTTTGAAGTTTCTTTTGCGAGCAGCAAAAGGCGCTGACTACAAAGTGGTGATTGCCGGTGCTGGCCCTGAGCGAGCGGAGCTAGAGAGGCTAATAAAGGCCGAAGGTTTGGATAATGTCATGCTGGCTGGCCGGGTTCCCGATGATGAAAAAGCCGCTCTGTTTCGCCAGTCTTTAGGGGTTGTGTTCCCCTCTTATTTGCGCTCTGAGGCCTTTGGTGTAACGTTGGTTGAGGGTGCAATGTATAGTAAAGCTTTGATATCAGCAGAGGTGGGTACGGGGATCAGCTATGTTAATATTGATGGTAAAACCGGGCTGGTGATTAAGCCCGCCTGTGCCGCTTCTCTGCGCGCAGCAATGGATAAATTGTACGCTGAGCCTGAACTTGCCCGAACCATGGGGGAGGCGGCTCGCCAGCGCTATGAAGAGAATTTTAAGGGGGATGCTATGGGTAAACAGTACTATGACATCTATCAGCAACTGTTAACTGAAGATGGAAAGCATTAGCCTTGAGTAGCAAAAGTTTACGCATTGGCGTTGATGCAAGACCGTTATCAATCCCCGCTACCGGCATCGGGCGCTATTGCCGGGAGTTATTGACTCGCTTGTTCGACTCGCCCCACGAGTGGTTTCTTTATACCGATCGACCTTTGGTTGAGCCCCTGCCCGAGGCTGCAAATGTCACAATCCGCCACGGTAATATGCATCGACGTTTGCTCAGTACGTTTTATGCGCAGGCGGTTTTCCCTGGCTGGGCTCGAAAGGATCAGCTGGATTTGTTCTGGTCGCCTCGCCACCATTTGCCCATTGGCTTGCCTGCAGATATGAAAAAAGTGGTGACTATTCATGACTTGGTCTGGATGGAATACCCTGAAACCATGACGCGCTTTGGCAGTATTTTGGAGCGGGCTTTAATGCCGCGCTCAATCCGCGTATCTGATCAGATAATATGCCCTTCTTCATCGACTGCTCGCGATGTTGCAGCACGATTTAAGGTGCCATCGGCGCGCTTGCATGCCATTGCCTTAGCGGGTTTTATTGACTGCGGTGGTCAGTCATTAGCTGATTCGCCGGTCAAGGGGCATAAGCCCTATATCCTGACTGTTGGCACCCTTGAGCCTCGAAAAAACCTTAAATACTCCCTGCAGGCCTATGCTAATCTGGTGCATCAGAGGGGCTGTGATCATCAACTTTATCTGATTGGTGGTCAGGGCTGGGGTGGTGATATTAGACAGCTGATTAAGGACTTGAAACTAGAAGGCCGAGTCAGTGTATTGGGGCGTTTATCCGATAAAGAGCTATGCCAATGGTATGCCCATGCGGATATATTTCTGATGCCCTCATTGTATGAAGGCTTTGGTTTGCCCCTAATAGAAGCGATGAGCTTTGGTGTGCCGGTGATTACCTCCAATATTTCGTCGATGCCGGAAGTAGCGGGTGATGGTGGGATATTGGTCGATCCACTCTCTGTGGATGATATTAAAGCTGCGATCCATAAGCTTTGCTCGGATGCAGATTTAAGAAACGTTTTATCGGTAAAAGCTAAAGCCAGGGCAGAGCAGTTTAGTTGGGAGAAGACGGCGGAGCAGACTTTGGCGGTGTTGGAGTCGGCTTAACTAGTGCCCATCCAGAAACTGGTAGCTTTCGAAAATTAAATCCGGTCATAGCCAATACAAATCTAGCTCCTAGGCCTTTTCAAGGCCTTTAAGTCGCAAGATTTGCGTTGGCCAGGCTCTCTTTGTCTAATTTCTGGATAGGCACTAATTAGGTATAAAAAGTAGGGTTTATTGCCGGCTGCGCTGAAATTGTGTCTGTACAAATTGGCATTTCTACAATAAAGTGGTGGTTGGTTTTCACCGCTCACAAATTAGCGTCAAAAGGCCAAATAGAATAATAACCCGTAACTTGACTGATTAATTATCTTCATGCAACGTTTTACTGGCGCATTAATCATCTCCGTTGTGTTAGCTGTACTCGGTTATGCGACAGCCATTATGTGGAGTGGATCAGAGGAGACCTGGCAGGCTGCTGGAAAGCTTGGCTTGCCTCTGTGGGGTTTGGTGCTACTTCTCTCCTTGTGTAACTACCTGATTCGCTTCGTGCGCTGGGAAATGTATCTTTCCCATTTGGGAACACCGTTTATTCCCCGCTTTGAGCATTTAAGAATCTATTTTTCGGGCTTTGCCCTGACGACGACGCCGGGTAAGGTGGGGGAGGCTATCCGCTCCGTTTATTTAAAGCCCCACGGGGTTGGCTATCGTGAGAGCATCAGCGCGCTGTTCGTTGAGCGTTTGATGGATCTGTTTTCGGTCGCGTTTATTGCCCTGTTTGCTGTTAGTTATTTTGATAACCCCATGTACACTACTGTCGCCTGGGTTTGTGGTGGTGCGCTGTTGTTGCTGATGCCGCTTATTCATAATCAAAAGCTGTGGCGTTGGATCAGCTTGAAATCCAGCGACATTCATTCAAAGCTGGGAGTTTTGGTCCACAAATTTACTGAGTTGATAGAATCATCCGCCAGCTTATTGCGTAACAAGCTATTATATAGTGGCTTTGCGCTTGCCGTGCTTGCCTGGGGAATGGAAGGTCTTGGTCTTTACTTTATTTTGCAGGCGCTGGGGGTTGAGGTTAGCCCAATGATTGCCATCGGAATTTATTCTATTTCAGTATTGATTGGCGCCTTATCTTTTGTGCCGGGCGGTTTGGGTAGCACGGAGGCGGTTATGGGTCTATTGTTGATAGCTGTTGGAACGGATAAATCAAGTGCTGTTGCGGCAACCTTGATTTGTCGACTGGCCACACTATGGTTTGCCGTGGTGTTGGGTATGGGTGCATTGTTATCAGTGACACGTGGTAATTTTCACAAAATCGCATCGGCGAAACAAGAGTAATAATATGTCGAAAAGTTCATTAGCCCTAGTCGTTGATTTAGACGGCACTTTAATCAAAACTGATTTGTTGATTGAGTCATTCCTGGCGCTTATTAAAAGGAATCCACTGTACGTATTTGTAGTTTTTTTGTGGGTGCTGAAGGGCAAGGCGGTTCTTAAGCAGGAAATCGCTCAAAGGGTGGAGCTGGATGTTGCTGTTCTTCCTTATAACGAAGAATTACTGGTTTATCTTCGTGAGCAAAAAGCACAGGGTAGGACTATTGCTCTGGCGACCGCTTCCCACAAAAAATTCGCAGAGAAAATTGCCGATCATTTAGGTTTGTTTGACCGGGTTTTTGCGACTGATGGTGTTGTTAATGTAGCCTCATCCAATAAGGCTAAACAGCTCTGTGATGTTTATGGACAGAAGCAATTTGTGTACGCGGGTAATGCGGCGCCAGACCTAAAGGTTTGGGAAGATTCCGGTGCTGCTATAGTCGTCGGCCCGTCCAAAAAGTTATTGCGCCAGGCAGAGAACATAGGTGATGTCGAAAAGCATTTCCCATTGCCAAAACCCGGTATTAAACGATACCTTAAAGCTTGTCGAGTGCACCAGTGGGTTAAAAACGTATTGATTTTTGTCCCGATGTTCGCTTCTCATCAGGTGGTCGATACAACGATGCTAATCCATTCGGCACTGGCTTTTTTGGCCTTTAGCCTGTGTGCCTCAAGTGTCTATCTGCTCAATGATTTATTGGATCTGGATGCGGACCGCCATCACAAAACCAAGTCAAAACGCCCCTTTGCCGCCGGCGATATTCCCGCATTGCATGGGATTTTATTGATTCCCATACTACTGCTGTTCGTTGCAGGGCTCTGCCTGCTGTTACCTCCAATGTTCACCTTGGCCTTGCTTCTCTATTATGTCGCAACCACTGCTTACTCATTCTCACTAAAGCAGCAAATAATGCTGGACGTTGTGGTGTTGGCCGGTTTGTATACCATGCGTTTGTTGGCAGGTGCGGCGGCTACCGGAATTGAACTGTCATCCTGGTTAATGGCATTTTCGATGTTTATCTTTTTGAGCCTGGCGATGGTGAAGCGTTACACCGAGTTGGTGGGTCTTAAAGCAAAAGGGGGTGCTGGTTCAGCGAAGGGGCGGGGTTATGAAGTGGATGATATTGCCCTTTTATCTTCATTGGGAGGAGCCAGTGGTTATATTTCTGTACTGGTAATGGCCTTGTATATTAGCAGCGAGTCAGTGCAGTCTCTTTACAGCCATTCGCAGTTTTTGTGGGCGGTGTGCCCAATACTGCTCTATTGGATTAGCCGGGTGTGGATTATTGCCCATCGAGGCAATATGCATGATGATCCGATAGTTTTTGCGATGAAAGATCGAACCAGTCGGGTGACGGCACTATTAATTGGTTCTGTTTTATTATTGGCGGTCTGATATGAGTAAATATACTTCCTGGGGCTGCTATCCGAAAATTGACCAGCGTGGTGTTTGTTTAGCCGATAAGCGCGGTGAGCTGCCGGCGACCCCCGAATCGTTTTTACCCTATGGGAATGGTCGAAGTTATGGCGATAGCTGCTTAAATGCCGAGGGGCTGGTTGTTAGCTCTCAGGCTTTAAATCACTTTATTAGTTTCGATCCGCAAAGCGGGCTATTGGTGTGTGAGGCCGGCGTAAAATTAAACGAGATTCTTAAACTGGTGGTTCCTCACGGTTGGTTTTTACCGGTAACGCCAGGAACAAAATTTGTAACGGTCGGTGGTGCTATAGCCAATGATGTACACGGCAAAAACCATCATCTGGAAGGCACCTTTGGTTGCCATGTAAAAAGTTTTGAGCTGCTTCGCAGTGATAGTCAACGCCTGCTCTGTTCTCGTGATCAAAATGCGGAGTATTTTGCTGCTACCATAGCTGGTCTGGGTTTGACCGGTATGATTACCTGGGCTGAAATTCAGCTTAAGCGGGTGCCTAATCCTGCTATAAAAATGGAAAATATTAAATACCAAACCTTAAATGAGTTTTTTGAAATTTCTAAAGACTCTGATCAGGATTGGGAGTACACCATGGCCTGGGTCGATTGTATTGCCTCCGGCAGCAGGCTAGGGCGGGGGCATTTCACCCGTGGTAACCATGCAGGCGCTCATCAGGCCTCACCAAAGGCCAGCAGTAAGACATTGCAGGTGCCTCTAACGCCGCCTATCTCATTGATTAATCCTTTGACACTTAAAGCCTTTAACTGGGCTTATTATGAAAGACAACGCCAGCATACCAAATCAGCCATAAGTCACTACGAGCCTTTTTTGTACCCCCTGGACAGTATTAATGACTGGAATAGAATTTATGGCCGTAAAGGGTTCTTGCAATATCAGTGCTCCGTTCCCGAGACTCACAGTTACGATGCAATCAAGGAACTGCTGGGAAGAATTGCCAGTGCCGGTTTTGGTTCTTTCCTGGCGGTGTTAAAAGTTTTTGGCGATAAACCTTCACCCGGATTACTTTCCTTCCCGTCACCCGGTGCTACTTTGGCGCTTGATTTCCCTTTTGTGGAAGGGAAAACATTGGCTCTATTTAAACAGCTGGATGATGTCGTCGTGGAGGCTGGAGGCAGAATTTATCCCGCCAAAGATGCCCATATGTCAGCGGAGCTGTTTCAACAGTTTTACCCCAACTGGCGTGAATTAGAAGTTTTAAGAGACCCTAAAATCTCCTCCAGCATGTGGCGGAGAGTGACACAGGAATGACTATGCAGAATATTGTAATTTTTGGCGCCACATCGGCGATTGCCGAATCTACCGCGCGAATATATGCCGAGCGCGGCGACCGGCTTTTTCTGGTTGCCAGAAACGAGCAACGCCTGAATGATATTGTGGCTGATTTGCAGATACGTGGTGCTCAATCAGTTGATTATCTGATACAGGACTTGGGAGAGCTTGATCAACTTGAGGTTTGTGTAGCGAAGATCAAAGACACCTTTCAGCGACTGGATGTTGTCTTGCTCGCCCATGGTACGCTAAGCGATCAGCCAGCTTGCGAACAATCGCTTGATCTTACCTTAACTGAGCTTAAGACTAATGGTTTGAGTTTTATCAGTTTGCTCACTTTGTTGGCCAATGAGATGGAAGAGCAACGAACAGGCTCATTGGCGATTATTTCTTCGGTAGCGGGTGATCGTGGGCGCCAGTCAAACTATGTATATGGTTCTGCCAAATCTCTGGTATCGACATTCTCGCAAGGGCTAAGAAATCGCTTAAGCAAACAAAATGTACAGGTTTTGACAATTAAACCCGGTTTTGTTGATACACCGATGACTGCACACCTTCCCAAAGGCGCCCTGTGGGCAAAACCTGAGCAGTTAGCCGAAGGCATAGTGAACGCCATTGAAAAAAAGAAAAATGTCGTATATCTACCGGGCTTCTGGCGTTATATCATGCTCATCATCAAGCATATCCCTGAATTTGTTTTTAAGCGTTTGAGTTTATAAACAACGCTTAATCAGGATCTTTAAATAAATGTTGCTGATAAATTCATAGGTAGGGTAGTTGGCTAATATTGATCTCTTTAACGGCGATGCTGATGGTCTCTGTGCCTTGCTTCAGCTGAGAAATGCAGAGGCTTTGGAGAGTCAGCTGGTAACAGGTGTTAAACGTGATATTCAGTTGCTCGATAAACTCGAGTGCAGCGCAGGAGATCAACTGACAGTTCTTGACGTTTCTCTGGATAAAAATCGTGTGGGATTGGAAAAAGCCCTGCAAGCAGGCGCTGAAGTTTTCTATGTGGATCATCATTTTGCCGGCGACATTCCCGATAGCGATAAACTCACAACCTTGATTAACACCTCCGCTGATGTGTGTACCAGTATTTTGGTAAACCAGCATTTAAAAGGGCAGTTTGTCGAGTGGGCGATCGTTGGCGCTTTTGGTGATAATTTAAAGAAGAGCGCACACGCTCTAGCCAAGCCGCTTGATCTTGATGCCGCCAAACTGGAATTGCTTGAGAACTTCGGCATATACCTGAATTACAATGGTTATGGCGCTTCAATTGAAGATCTACATTTCCCCCCTGATCAGCTTTTTGAACTGCTTCGCCCCTTTACCAATCCTTTTGATTTTATCAGTGAGTGTAAAGAGACTTTTGAAAAACTGGAAACCGGCTATCATCAGGATATGGCGGCAGCGGCAGCAATAGCGCCACACTACCAGACGGGGCGGGTCGCAGCCTTTATGCTGCCTGATGAGCCTTGGGCCAGGAGAGTCA
>JAUXDF010000402.1 GCA_030618505.1 Spongiibacteraceae bacterium
TCACAGAACGACATGGCTACGATCCGACTTGCTGCGGCAATTGCTGAGCCGGCGCGAACTCGCCGCTAAGGTGCTGGCTAAAATAGATGGCGAGCGCGTACTCACCAATATTCTACATATCTCTGAATTGCTGCAACTGGCCAGTGTTGAATTACACGGGCCTCAGGATTTGATGCGCTGGTTTCGTGATGCGCGTTTATCAACTGATAGGGCCAGTAGCGATGAGCAGCAGATGCGTCTGGAAAGTGACCAGAACCTGGTAAGGATTGTCACTATACATCGAAGTAAGGGGCTTGAATACAATGTGGTTTATTTGCCTTTTGCGGTGGGCTATCGCGAAGTTAAATCGGCTCAGTATCATGATGAAAAAACCGGCGAGCTGTTGGTTGATATGACCGGACATGCAGAGAGTGTGGCCCTCGCTGAGCACGAGCGTTTGGCCGAAGATTTGCGTTTGCTCTATGTTGCGCTGACCCGTGCGGTACATCGTTGTGTGGTGGGTGTTTGCAATATCAAGTACGCAGGAAATGCCAAGGGCAGTGCCTTGCGCCATAGCGCCATGGGGTATTTATTACTGCAGGGGAGCAATACGGAAGATTGTGATGATGCACTTTTATTATCACAACTGGCGAGTCTACAGGGCTTTGAGCCAAACCTGCGTGTTGAAAAATTATCTGCTGATGTGCCAATGTCAGAGGGGGTTCTGGTGGCGAGCAACGAGCAGTGTGTTGAGCTTTCAGTTCGACAATTTTCACAGCACATTGAATCCGACTGGGTCGTCAGCAGTTATAGCGCATTAAGTCGCTCGCATGGCCGCAGTGATGGCCATGACTGGCTGTTGGCGCATGTTGGCTATGATGAGGGAAGGGCGAGCGATCAGCGAGAAGAAAATAAGGAAGAAAAGCAGGAGTTATCCATTTTTACATTTCCCCGTGGTGCCCAGGCGGGTACGTTTATGCATGCGGTGTTTGAGGAAATCAGTTTTCCTTTGGCAAGTGGCGAGTTGCTGAGCAGCGCAGTTGAGAAAAATCTTTTACAGTATGGCTTTGATGAGCAATGGCAGGGGGTTATCGAAGGTATGGTTGAAGCTGTGCTGGATAGCTGTCTTAAAAGCAACACTGGCCCAGAAAAAATTAAGCCGTTTAAATTACGCGATATCAGGGATAATCATCGGCTGGTGGAGATGGAGTTCTATCTGCCATTGGCGCGCCTTAATGCATCAGGACTAAACCGTTTATTGCAGCAGTATGGTTATTTGTCCGGGCAGAATCTGGACTTTACTCAACTGCAGGGGATGTTGAAGGGTTTTATCGATTTGATAGTTGAGCATCAGGGTCGATATTATTTGCTGGATTATAAATCCAATCACCTCGGTTATGGCTGTGATGATTACCAAACACCGGCCTTGCAGCAGGCAATTAGCGAACATCGTTATGACCTGCAATACCTGCTTTATACCGTCGCTTTACACCGCTACTTAAAACAGCGCTTGGCCAATTACAGTTATGAGAGCCATTTTGGTGGAGCCTACTACCTGTTTCTTCGTGGTATGGATGGCAGTAGTGAATCCCTCGGTGTTTTTTATGATAAGCCTGAACTTGCCCTTGTTAGCGCATTGGATCAGTTGCTTGCAGAGGGAGCATCATGAAGATGAAACAGTTTCTTTTGGCACTTCAGTCCGACAATAAAATACGGGCAATAGATTATCGTTTTGCACTGCTTATGCAGGAGCAGGATAAAGACGCGATGGAGAGTGAACAGCTGTTGCTGCTTGCTGCGCTGCTTAGTTTTGAGTTGGGAAAGGGTAATGTCTGTATTGATATTAAAAATATTAACAAGCCTTTTGATTTGCCTGAACATGAGCTTCCCATAGTAATCGATCTTAAGCATTGTGAGAATATGCTGCGCAAATCTCTTGTAGTGGGTGTGCCTGGTGAAAAATGCCCAATGATTATCGATGGCCATTTGCTCTACCTGAATCGTTATTGGTGCTATGAAACTGAAGTCGCCGAGGCGATAAAAAAGCGTATGGGTAATCAGGACAATCTTAAGGATGAAAATCTAAAAGCGATCCTGACACGTCTATTTGAAGGTGGCAGCGCTGTTATAGATTGGCAAAAAATAGCTGCTGCGATTGCGATCAGGGATAAATTCAGTGTCATTACGGGTGGGCCGGGGACCGGTAAAACCACCACGGTCACCCGCTTGCTGGCCCTGTTGCTGGAGCAGGCTGAATATAAGGGGCAACAACAACCCCTTATTAAACTGGTAGCGCCCACCGGCAAGGCGGCAGCACGTTTAAGTGAGTCGATCAAGGGGGCCAAGCAGCAACTCAACTGCAGTGATGCGATTAAGCATAATATACCTGACGAGGCCTCTACTATTCACCGGCTGTTAGCTGTCGTGCCTAATTCGCCGCATTTTCGGCATAACAAGAACCACCCTTTGCTAATTGATGTGCTGGTTGTGGATGAGGCATCCATGGTTGATTTGCCCTTAATGGCAAAGTTGCTGGAAAGTTTGCCAGATTCCTGTCGAGTGATATTGCTCGGAGATAAGGATCAATTGTCATCGGTAGAGGCGGGAAGCGTATTAGGCGATATTTGTGGCGGTGAGAAAAGTACGGCGTATTCAAAAGCGCTGCTGGAGAGCCTGAGTGAAATCTGTGATTATCAGCTGAGTGAGTTTTCTGGCGAGGGCGTGTTGGATATTGCTGACAGTATCGCAAATTTGAGAGACAGCCACCGTTTTGATAATAATAGCGGAATTAAAAAATTAGCGGATGCAGTAAACGGTGGTGATACGCAGCAAAGCAAAAAAATACTCACTGGTGCTTATAAAGATATCCAGTTTTTTCCACCGACAGAGAATAGTTATGTACAGCTTATCGAGCAAGCCGTTGAAGGTTATCGTCACTATCTCAAATTGTTGGAAAGCTCTGCTGCACCGCCGGATATTTTAAAGGCATTTAATCAGTTCCGGGTGCTGTGTGCGCTAAGGGCGGGTGATTTTGGTGTGCAATTAGTGAATGCCAGGATAGAGCAAGCGTTGTTTCGCAAGGGGCTTATTTCTACTGCTCACGATCAGTGGTACGCCGGGCGCCCGGTGATGGTAACGGAGAATGACTATGGTGTCGGTTTGTATAACGGTGATATCGGAATAGCGATAAAGGATGCTGCAGATAATCAGTTGCGGGTACTGTTTATAATGCCCGATGGTACACAGAGGCGCTTGTCTCCGAGCCGTTTGCCTGCCCATGAAACGGTATATGCGATGACGGTGCATAAAAGTCAGGGTTCTGAGTATGATCAGGTAGTGATGGTCTTGCCGAAAACATTTACCCCCTTGTTAAGTCGTGAGCTACTCTATACCGCAATCACCCGAGCCAGAA
>JAUXDF010000233.1 GCA_030618505.1 Spongiibacteraceae bacterium
CGAAAATTAAGTCCGCTCCTGGCCAACGCAAATCTAGCTCCTAGGCCTTTTCAAGGCCTTTAAGTCGCAAGATTTGCGTTGGCCAGGATCTCTTTGTCTAATTTCTGGATGGGCACTAATTATATAATAACTTATTCAGCGTGTTGCACCCTGTGCGTAAAAGCACGTCATCCCCGAAGTGTTTTATCGGGGATCCAGACTGTTAAAACTGGATTCCGGCCAAAAGACTGCCGGAATGACGAGGTTTTTAACCTACGCCGAATAATATCATTATTTATATCTTATTAATTTGGGGAAACAGGTAACGATGCCTTCTTGTATGCTTTCACAAATATTTACCTATCCGGTCAAATCTCTCAAGGGCGTAAGCCACGAAGCTTTATCGCTCACAGCAATGGGGCCGAGCAATGATCGGCGTTATATGGTGGTTGATGAACATGGGAGGTTTATTACCCAGCGCCAAACTCCTGAGATGACCCTGATCAAAGCAGAGTTGAATTTGGGTGGTTTACGCTTAAGTCATGCGTGTGAGGATGATTTTCAGCTCGATGCAAGTGATCGCGGTGACGTTTATAGGGAAGTCGTCGTCTGGAATGATAAGGTACAAGCACAGGACTGCGGTGAGCATGCCGCGCAGTGGCTATCGGCCTGCCTTAAGAAAAAAGTTCGACTTGTTTATATGCCCGACAACATCCAGCGAGGGGTTGATCCCCATTATGGGCAAAGTGGAGATATCGTTAGTTTTGCTGATGGTTTTCCACTGTTACTGATCTCAGAGGCTTCGTTGGAGAAACTTAATAGCCGTCTCGCTCAGCCAGTTTCAATCGATAGATTCAGGCCTAACATTGTGATCAAAGGGTGCAAGCCCCATGAAGAAGACCAATGGAAAAAAATTCGTATTGGTAGCGAGGAGTTTGATATTGTAAAACCCTGCGCACGCTGTGCAATCCCCTCAATTGATCCTGCCACCGCTGAGAAGAATCCGCAAATTATACGAGAGCTAACAAAGTATCGTAGGGGTGATGATAAAAAAGTCTATTTCGGTCAAAATCTTATCCATCGCACTCAAGGGCGCTTGCAGATCGGTGATCAGCTTGAAGTTTTGGCTTAGGATCGCCCTTGGTTTTAAACGCAGATCAATTTAACGCAATAATACTTTCATTATTTCTCAGCAGCTGGTGATGATCATTACGGCGATAACCATAAATGACTGAAAAGGCCATTACATTTTGCACATAATGTCTGGTTTCTTTATAGGGAATAATCTCCGTCCAGACATCCTGCTCCAGCGGTTGTTTGCTGTTGCGTAACCACTGACGTACACGATTGGGGCCGGCGTTATAGGCAGCAGTAGCGAGGATGCGATTACCATCAAACTGCTTAAAAAGGCTGGCGAGATAATTACCGCCAATTTGAATGTTTTTCTTAGGCGTTAGCAAATCGTATTGTTTGTAGCGAATACCCAGAGACTTGGCGGTTTCTCGGGCCGTTGCCGGCATTAACTGTAATAGCCCCAAAGCGCCTGCTGAAGACTTGGCATCATGGGTAAAAGCGCTTTCCTGGCGGGCAATAGCATATAGCCAGTTGGTCTCAATGTTTTCATGAGTCGCGGTAGTGATAATCTTATCTTCGTAGGCAAGCGGGAAGCGCGTTGTTAAATCATTCCACTGCTTGGCTTTAATCATTGAATGTATAGCCGTTGGGTGCCAGTTAAGGCCTTCTGCCAATTTAGCCGCTGCCACCAGTTGGCTGGCTGTTAATGACTTGGATGAATGCCACCACTCCCTTCTGGCTGCCGTTAATTCGTTAATGGAGTAGAGCTCCAGGGCGCGCTTAATACCGTGATTAGCCTTTACATTTGAGAGCACTTCGGGCGAAACAGTAATGGCGCTATCCTGCATTTGGTAGCTGAGCCCCAGATAGTCTGCAGCCAGGAACCCATAGTAGTCGCGCGAGGAGGCAACACGCTTCATTAGGGCGTCGGACTGCCAGTCTTTCTGAATGGGTTGCATACCGATACGTTGTTGGGCTCTGGCTCGCCAGTAGAGCCAGCGGTTGCTCACTTGTTGCTCCTGTGGCAATAATAATATCCACTGATAAACCGACTGCCATTCATTTAACGAAAGGGCTAAACGTATGCGTTGCTCGAGTAGTTTTTCATCGCTGCCATTAGGGTCCATCTGCAGAATCCAGGCGATAGCCTGCTGAGGGTCATGTTTTTTCAGGCCGATGGCGACGGCCCAAATAATGGCCGCTTGCTCATCATCATTCAGCTGCCATTCTTTGCGGTGTTGCTCAAACAGTGACTTTGCCAAATGAGGTTTACGGTAAGCCAGTCTTTTTAGGGTGTGCGCAGCGATCTGGGTCTGATGTTCTTGCTCGAGGTGAACGAGCTTTTGTTGATTCAGTCTCTCAGGGTGGCGATGTAAGTTGATATAGAGTCTGGCGGTGTTTTGTTCTGCTGCGGGGAGTTGCTGGCGAACATAACGGGCAAGCGATATGTTGCGTTTATTAATAGCAAGATCAAACCGTTGCCAAATAAGTTGAGGATTGCTGTGATCCGAGGCCAGCCAGTTCTTAAACAGCGGGTCGCAGGCTGAAGGCTGAGATGCGCCGCTTAACCACAACGCTGTGGTGTCTTGCAGGGCCTGTTGTTTTTTGCCGGTGTTATACAGTGCTTGCAGGTAGTAGCAGCTTCTGCTGGTGTTAGCGATGGAGGGGTCCCAGTACTGTAGGTAGTCGTCCCATCGACGCTGTTTGGCCAGGGTGGTCAGCCATTGGGATCGCAGGCGAGCTGCAAGGTAACTTCCCTGGTTTTCTTTCAGAAAATGATCAACTCGTTTATAGGGGAGTTTACGTAATTTGGCCTTCACTTCGTAATAATCAAGGTAGGGCTTGAGAGGGTAGTCTAAAAGCGCACTTTTTGATTGGTAGTAGCGAGTAAACTCACGCTTCTTAATTTGCCGTACCGCAGTTTTGTATAGTGCGCGGCTGTCTTCAAGGGAGGTCTCAGGGTTAACGGATGATAGCGTAGAGGCTGAATATCCTAATGAAGAACAGCAAACAAATATTCCAAGGATCGTGGGTATCAGGCGCATTTTAACTTTTGTCTCTGTTATTCAAAATTGAGTAAATAGATGAGTTAAAAGGTAATTTATGTCACAATACTGCGGCTGATAGTCCCTATTCGTATTCTGATTTGAGCATTGTTGAGCGGCGTTTGTGGCATGCTCGCTTGTCAATTCAGGTACGGTTCTTGAGCCATTTGTGTTTGATCACATATTTAATCTTAGATGAGAATATCCGCGCTTGCCAAAACTGAATCACGTTGTGTGACGAAGCATACCTTTTTTGTTTGCTGCTTATGGTTTTGTGTAATTAAAATTATTAATAGTTTTATTATGGTTATAACGCATTGTTTAAATGTTGTCCGAAACCTTTAGAGAATGCCCGATAAACAACACCCTATAGATAAATCGTTATTATGCCTTTGTTAAGATTGGAACAACTTTGCCTCAGCTACGGCACACACCGTTTACTTGATCATACCGATCTGTCGATCTATCGCTCGGATAGAATTGCCATTGTTGGTAGAAACGGCGCTGGAAAATCAACCCTGCTAAAGCTGATAGAGGGACAAAGTCTGCCCGATAGCGGTAATGTCTGGCGAAGAGGGGGCTTGCGCATAGCCCGTCTTGAGCAGGAGATCCCCGCCGCGGATGATCGCACTATCTATGAGGTAGTCGCCTCCGGTCTTGCCGAACTTGGCGAGCACTTAGTGCAATACCATAAGCTTTCCCAACAGGATGTGCAGGAGAAAGAGCTGAAGATGATGGAGATTTTGCAGCAAAAAATTGAAGCTGCAGATGGCTGGAATTTTCAGCAAACAGTAGATACCACACTGACAAAACTGGATTTACCATCAGAGAAACTGATGTCCGAGCTCTCCGGTGGCTGGCGTCGACGGGTGGGTTTGGCTCGAACCTTGGTCAATTCTCCGGATATTCTTCTGCTTGATGAGCCGACTAACCACCTTGATATACCGACTATTGAGTGGCTGGAAGTGCAGATGAAATCCTTCGATGCAGCGATTGTATTTATCTCCCATGACCGGCATTTTCTGGATGCAATTTCTAACAAGATAGTCTGGCTGGATCGAGGACAGCTAAGCAGCTTTAAAGGAAATTACAACTTTTTTATTAGTGAGCGAGAACGTTTGCTGGAAATTGAGAATCGTCATAATGCCTTGTTTGATAAGCGTTTGGCGGAGGAGGAAAAATGGATTCGACAGGGAATTAAGGCTCGGCGAACCAGAAATGAGGGGCGGGTCAGGGCGCTGGAGGCCTTAAGAAAAAAACGCTCTGAGCGCCGAAATGTTATGGGCAATGCCAAGTTTAGTGTCGATGCCGGTGAGTCATCCGGCAAGTTGGTTGTTGAGGCAAAGTCGATCAACTTTAAGTATCAGGATGAGCCTATCATCACCAACTTCAGCACCTCAATTATGCGTGGTGATAGAATCGGTATTCTTGGGCCGAACGGTGCAGGCAAATCTACCTTGATAAAAGTTTTACTCGGCAAGTTGCAGCCCGATAGTGGTGAAATTAAGCTTGGTACAAAAATTGAAGTGGCTTATTTTGACCAGGAGCGCTCGCAACTTGACCCCGAAAAAACGGTTATCGATAACATTGCTGAGGGTCGGGAATCTATAGAAATTAACGGTGTCAATAAACACGTTATTAGCTACCTGAATGATTTTTTATTTTCCCCCGAGCGATCAAGAACCCCCGTCAAGGCGCTTTCCGGCGGCGAGTGTAATCGCCTGCTACTGGCCAAATTGTTCAGTAAAACCGCTAATATGCTGGTGCTTGATGAGCCAACCAATGACCTGGATATTGAGACCCTGGAGTTGCTTGAAGAGCTGTTGATGCAATTTAAGGGCACTATTTTGCTGGTTAGCCATGATCGACATTTTATGGATAATGTTGTTACCAGTACTATTTTCGTTAAGGGCGATGGCTCTGTTGAGGAGTATGTCGGTGGTTATGCTGATTGGCTCAGGCAGGGCGGCAGCTGGAAAAAAGCGGGTAAAAAAACGGCCACAGCTTTCTCCGATCAGCAAGGGAAGCCCAGGGCTGAGACTGCCGCCAGTACAACGGCCAGCACAACAAAAACCAAAAAGCTTAGTTACAAACTTCAACGTGAGCTGGATCAGCAGCCAAAATTGATTGAAGCGCTGGAGCAAAAAATCAGTGATTTGAGCGATGTCACGAACAAACCCGATTTTTATCAGGGCGACCATCAAGAGGTAAGTCAGGTTTTGGCTGATATTGCTGCTTTGGAAGGGGAGCTGGAAAGTGCTTATGGGCGCTGGACTGAGTTGGAGGAGATGGAGGCTTGAAGTAATTCAAGCCTCGGGTTTCCTTGGCAATAGCGTTAACTAGTGCCTAACCAGAAACCGGAAGTTTTCGAAAATTAAGTCCGCTCCTGGCCAACGCAAATCTAGCTCCTAGGCCTTTTCAAGGCCTTTAAGTC
>JAUXDF010000178.1 GCA_030618505.1 Spongiibacteraceae bacterium
ACTGTCAAGTTTAGCTTGATGGTTTGCGATAAGGAAAACTCAAGTTCGGCAGTAAATTTAAAGGGGTAAAGTTTGTAAGTGTTTTTGTTGTTGCTAAAAAGAAATGTTAGGGAGCAATGGCCATCAGGATCACAGCTCGCTTGTGTTAACTGCCATAATTGTGTGCGAACAAAACCGTGTTTGGGGTGTTTTACCGTGGAGCCATGACAGCCAACGTTGGGCACGCCAAACCAGGGCAGGCAGATTGGAATGCCACCTCGAATTGCCTTGTCTTTTTCAAATTTTGCTTTGGGGCTAAGCCACAATAAAGGGGCATTGCTATCGCAGGGCGTAAATTCCAATAGTTGCGCCCCTTGAATGGAAATGACCGCTTTGAATAGGCGGGTGCGGATAAGTAGTAGAGCAAGGCCGGGTGCTTTGTCCCCGTAATAGCTAGCGCTATCGGAAATGGTTATTCCTGAAGTGCCAGCAATAATTTTTTTAATAGATGAACTGTCTGTCATTGCTCTACTTGTTTGATGTTGCTTAAGGTGATTGTAGCTATATGCGCTAAATGTTATTAACGTGCCGTCAAGGTAGATAAATATGGCCAAATCAATTCATTTTACTATACTAATCAATTTAGGGTTGAATGCATGGATTCTGCAGCAAAATTCTTATGGCTATAGGTAAACTTACCATTTTTGTCGTCATCACTGGCGCATTGTTTTCGATGCGGAGCATGGCCGATGACGAATTGACAGACTTTCTCTCTCTTTCTCTAGATCAACTCATGGAGTTGGAAGTTACCGAAGTCGGATCATTAACCGCTACCTCGCTTAAAAAGACGCCCGCCGCGATAACGCGTATTACTGATCAGGATATCGTCAACACCGGTGCACGTAGTCTTTTCGAATTACTGGATATCACCGTGCCGGGTGTGCAATGGATCCGTCATGCCTGGGGTGCCAACCATTTGGGAACCCGAGGTATTATCAGCAATACCGATGATAAAGTAATGATCCGCGTTAACGGGCGTGTGATGAATGAGCGTACGCATTTTGGCGCTGTCTCTGAGCGCGACTTTCCAATGCTCAGTGATATTTACGCTATTAACGTGATTCGAGGAGCCGGTTCATCTCTTTATGGAATGGGCGCTGTTTCAATGGTTATTGATATCACTACTCACTCTGCAAATACGCGAGAGGGGGTGGGGCTGACACTACGAAGTGGCGGGGTTTATCAGTTTAATTCCTTTGAAGGGCATATCAGCAAGAAATTGCAGAATGATCTTGGCGTCTATTTTTATGCGGCAATAGGTGATGTGAAAGGTGCCGATGAAGATGATGCACCGATTATCTTTGGTACCGATATTACTACTAAAGCTGGAGAGTTTGTTAAAAAAGGAACACCCGCACCTGGCCCGGAAAAAAACGATGGCTCTCAATTTCAGGGTCTGGCGCCAATCAAACTACATTTTCAGCTGACAAGTGAGGATACAGATTTTTGGGTGCGTTATACGCGCTCAGGCGAAACACAAATGAGAGATATAGGTTTGTGGGCGGAGCCGCCAGTGGGTGGCGAGACGGTTGTGCCGGGCAGTGTCGAGATAGGATTTCAGCAAGCAACGGTGATGCTTGAACGGCGTTATAAGGCAAGTGAAGCGCTCTCCATTACCGGCGTGTTAAGTTTTGACAGCCAAAGTTTTGATCGTATGTTGCCTAATGAGGAGCCTGATTTTTATGCAAACAGCCATCGCGAAGATGAGTGGTTTGGCCAGGTGACAGCACAGTGGCAGTTTAGCGCTAATCATGACCTTGCATTTGGCGGTGAAATTTCTCATGAAAAATTCGGCTTAAAAAGCCAGGGCGATGGCACTGATTCACCGGTTAATTCACGTCTTGGAAGTGAGATGCAAGACTGGTCGACAAATACCGTATCACTTTTCGGCGAATGGCAGTGGCGCATTGCTGATGACTGGACCACCTTTATCGGTGGGCGTGCGGACAAAAACCGTTATACCGACACGCTCTACTCACCAAGAGCCGCCGTGGTTTGGTCAGCGAGTGATAAGGACGCACTAAAAATGCTGCTAACGCGATCTCAGCGTATGAATGCGGCTGATCAAAATCGGGCAACTGCTTTAGAGGGGGTTGATAAAAGTGACTCTGAAAAGCTCGATAGTCTAGAGCTGCGCTATGAGCGTACAGGGCAGAATTCACACTTCGCTGTTAGTAGCTTTTATTTAAAGCTGGATGCAATAGGTTGGGATTCTGAAATCTCCGAAGCGGTGTTGGTCGGGACTCAGAAACAATGGGGAATGGAGTTTGAGTTCGAGAAAAAAGTGGGTGCCTATGCTCTGACTTTATCCCACGCTTATACCAAGTTGATTGATTTTGATTTAATAGGACAAGGCACTTTAATTACCGCCGAGCCCTCCGGTTTTGGTAATGATATTGCCAATTGGAGTAATCATATCAGTAAAGCGATGCTGAGCTATCATCTTAGCGATCGTTTGCAGTTGAATAGTTCTTTGCGTTTCTATTGGGGTTTTCCCGGGTCTGAGGACTATAGGGATAAATATGTTGCAGGGGGTACTGAGACAGTTGATGCGGACTGGGATCAGGGTTACGACAAGCAGGTTTTTCTGAACTTTGGCGGAAATTATCGCCTGGGGGAGGCGAGCAGTATTCGTCTCGATTTGTATAATGTTCTGGGTTGGGTTGATAAAGACCTTAACAAGCGCACTGTGGCTGATTCATGGGGTTTTTATCGCTCGGAAGCAGCGGCATTTGCGCTGAGTTTTACAACGACTTTCTAGCCCGTATTTTCAGTGCTAATCTGTAAAAATTCATACGGGCATAGTGTGCTGGGAGTAAGTGCGCTGCGAGTATTGATTGTTACATTTATTTCAGGCTAGTCAAGCCATCGGCAATCCATTGTTTAGTGAGTTTTTCCTGCACGGCGTTTTGACAAAGCCTTTGTCGCAATCCGGGAAAGTGAACTCGATCCAGTGGCTGATCCTGATCAAAGCAGGAATAAACCACCGACATCTCACCGGTTTTGGGGTCTTTATGGGGCTGCAGGCACTGGGCGCAGATCTCTTTCATCATGCATTGCATTGGCGAATTGATGCTGCCGATGGCGATGTGATCAGCTTTAAAATAAGGTTTTAATATGCCGTGGCGTGCTTCTTTAACAGCATTCATCATCATGTCGGAGCCGATGGCGATAATACGATCCACATCCCCAAGGGCTAGCCTTGTTTCACCAAGCTCACCTTTTCCATAGGCATCCATTGCTTGCACGACATTACCCACAAAAGCGCGATCTTGCCCACGTTCCGGGGTAAAACCTGGCGCCTGGTCGCAGCACCAGACGATTTCGTCGGCCGCTTTTTCTATATTCTCGATATGGTAGCGATCATTAACACCTTTGTAGGCGGCAAAATAAAGTACTCTGGATCCAGCGGCCCGCATTGCCTGGCCAATGGAAAATAGCACCGCATTACCCAGTCCGCCGCCGAGCAACAAGACGGTTTCAGCTTGCTTGGGTATTTCCGTGGGTGATCCGGTGGGGCCCATCAATACCACAGGCTCGCCGGGTTTAAGTTCCATACAAAGACTGCTGGAGCCACCCATTTCCATTACGATGGTAGAGATAAGCCCTTTTTCTCGATCAACCCAGGCGCCGGTTAATGCCATGCCTTCGGTACCCAGCGTGGTGTCTTCAAACTGGCTGGCATTGGCGCTGTAGTTTTGCAGACGGAAAAATTGCCCCGGGTGGAAGGCTTGTGCTGCAATAGGTGCTTTGAGGATAACTTCAACAATGTTGGGTGTTAAACGAATCACTTTATGCACGCTGGCACGCAGCCCATCATTGAGTGCTTTGAACAATACCGTGCTGTCGATGGGGGAGGGTTTGTTTTTCAGTAAAGCACGATTAACGACAGGATAACCCTGCTTGGCACTGGCGATGGCTTTAACGACGTTGCCCGCAAAAGAGGGGTGCAGGTCGCCGAAAAAACTCATCGAACCTTGTTTTTGTGGTGCCATCAATACAACGACTTTTTCCGGCTTGGTTGACCATTGCGGTGTCACAGTCTGGCCTTCTTCGTCAAAGGCCTGGAAATATTTACCGTCCAGTTCGGAAAAGCCCGGGTGCTCACGGCTTAATACCGTATTGGGCTGCGTGCCCGCCGCAATTAATATGGAGCCTGCCGGTAGTGTGACTTCTTCACCCGTGGCCTGTGGTCTGCCGTTTTCATCAAGTGTTTGTCTGGCTAGACGCAGGCCGCTGGCGTGTTCGAAATTATCGACTTCAACAGCGACTGGTGAGAGCAGTTCTGCAAAACGGACACCTTGTTCAAAGGCCTTTTCTATTTCTTCATGATTCAGTTGATAGCTGGGAGCCGCAATCATTTTGCGACGATAAGCGATGGTCGCACCACCCCATTGATTAAGCAGTTCGACAATTTTAGCTTCTCGTCCTTGCTCTTTAGCGGCTGCTCGTTCGGCCTGAATGGCGCGGCCATGGTTGAGAAACTCATCGGCGATGATGCTTCCTTCTTCGGTCCATAAAGAGCGTACTTGTAACTCGCTATTTTTTTCGCAAAGCCGCTGGTAGCGATCAAGAAATTTCTCCACCTGTCGGACATAATAAACCAGCACTTCGGTGGCGGTGTCGATGGCGGTTAATCCGCCGCCGACAATAACTGCGGGCAAACGAACCTGAAGATTGGCGACGGAATCTTTTTTAGCCGCACCGGTTAGCTGCAAGGCCATTAAAAAATCTGAAGCCTGCCGGACTCCGCGCGCTAGACCATTGGGAATATTCAGGAATGTTGGTTTGCCCGCACCCATGCAAAGTGCGATATGATCAAAGCCCATTTCATAAGCCGACTCTGTAGTGATGGCACTGCCAAAACGCACACCACCATAAAGCGAAAACTGAGCGCGGCGTTCCAGCAACAGGCGGATAATTTTTAGAAAGTTTTTATCCCAACGCACAGTAATACCGTATTCAGCAACACCGCCAAAACCGGCTTGCACTCGATCATCAAGCTCCTCGCGAATCTCGTCCAGATGATGGATGGGCTGAAAGGGCGCGCGTTGGCCTTGTTGATCAACGCCGGATACAGAGCTATCCAGAGGTTCAATCTTGAGTCCATCAATACCAACAACACTATGCCCTTCGTTCATCAGAAAGTGCGCCAGAGAAAACCCCGCCGGTCCCATGCCAACAATTAGCACCTTATAGCCAGAATCAGTCAGCGGTAGTGGTCGCTTGAAGTTCAGCGGGTTCCAGCGGGTTAGCAGGCTGTAGATTTCAAAACCCCAGGGCAGGTTAAGCACATCTTTTAAGATGCGTGTTTCGACCTGAGGGATATTCACCGGCTCCTGCTTTTGATAGATGCAGGCTTTCATGCAGTCATTGCAAATTCGGTGGCCAGTGGCGGCGGCCATCGGGTTGTCGGTAACGATAATGGCCAGAGCGGCAAGCGATAGACCATCCTGTTTTGCCTGATGCATTTCCGATATTTTTTCTTCCAGCGGGCAGCCCGCCAGTTTCACTTTCAGTGGGTTTTCTGCAAAGCCAGCCTGTTTTTGATCGCCTTTTCCTTTATTCAAAATCCCTGTTGAACAGGTGTCTTTGTGTCGGTTGTGGCAGATCACGCAGTAGTGTGCCTGATCAAGGGCACCCACCAAGTCTGTGCCCTGGTCGGTGAGATTAAAGCCATCGCGTTGCAGATGGCTGGCGGAGGGAGTGACCTTTTTGCTAACACCATCTTCTTCGATGCTGATTGTTTCGACGAGATTAACAAAGTCGGTTTTTGCCGGCTGTTGAAACAGAATATCCTGTTGGTGTTTCTGCTGGCCTTCGCGGCTATGCAAGGCCCATGCAGCGTATTGTTTTGCCAGCTCAAGCTCTGTGTCGAATTTATCCGGATCTAGCAGCCAGTTCTCGACCTGAGTGGCAAAGGAAAGTTGATCGAGCTTGCCAATGAGTGCTGTAAGTTGCGCCTCGATAGTTGTGATATCAAAAGATTCTACGGCTTCTTTTTTGTAGGCCTTGGCGGCCTTTCGTTGTACAAAGAGTCGTTTGCAGCTGTATAGCGGATCCAGTTTGCGGTGATCTTCGGCAAGCGTATTGCTCGCTGTTTTAATATCAAAAAGTTGGCTAAGAAATTCATTAAGGTAAGGCGACAGTGCAAGTAGTAGGTCGCTGTTGGTTTTTTTGTCGAGCTTTGCAGGGTTTTCACGAGCGGAGATTAACTGTCTGGCAAGTTCGTTGTCTTTGTCTTCGAGCTGTTTAACAAACTGCTGGTCAACTTTGTGCAAGCCCTTGTCGGTATAAAGGTCTTCAAAGTGTAAATTAAAGGCAAGCTTTAGCTCAGACATGGTCATCATCCTGTTGCAAGGCTCATCGATGAGTAACTGCTTGATACCGTCGTGCACCTTGTGTTCTGTAAGGCGTTAAGATTTTTATGATTGGCAGTGTATCTTTACTGTCATTCTTAATCATTAGAAAAATTGATAAGTAGCCGCAGGCAGATCAAAGAAAGGCGAAAAATTCAGCACGGAAGATTTGAACTAATGTCTTATTGAGCGGGAACCCGGGCTGTGCAGGCAGGATAGGTGTGCGCGACTATTATCTATGCACGTACATAAGCAACTGGTAATATTGAGTTATACGGATAGTTTGTAGCCGTGATAGAGCTTGCGAAATCAAGGAGGTGTGCCTTATTCATCTCCGAATTTCGCAGGTTCACGCCCAGAGCGCTATGTTGGGTACACCGATACAGCCTACGGATTATTAATTTATGCTTAACTGAGTGCCATTCATATGTAAAATGGCGGTCGAACAAATTTTACTAATAGCA
>JAUXDF010000274.1 GCA_030618505.1 Spongiibacteraceae bacterium
AAATTTCTGCACGCCATAGGGCTGGTGCTCAGGAGCGCTACCCATAAAGCTAATCAGCAACGTGCTGGCACGTTTAGGCAGATACCAAGGGATATTTCGCGGCACGTTATTCACCACCAAAGCACCATAACCGGCAACTACCACCGATTGCTCCGACTGAATTTTCTCCAGATTCGGATTGCCCATATTGGCGGGCTGTAAACCAGCAATACGCCGTGAGTTAGTACCGGCAATTTTCTGCCAGTCCGACGGTATATCATTACGCCAGAAAAGCGTAACATTCATCAGCTCGGCGCCGTCGGTAATAACCACAAACTGATCTTCATTACCAAAACCCATAAGACTGGGAGTAGCACCAGTACCGTGGCCCCAGCTGTTGTCATACTCGGATGTCCAGGCGCCATCACTATCATCAGTCGACAGCCGATTTCCATCCCAGATAATTTTATGCATGTGTTGCTGGGAGGCAATATAAATACCTCCATCCTTATCAATCGCAAATCCATTTCGTACCCAGCCGTAGCCCACCGGGCGGGTGGCGCGCTCTTCTGCCCCTTCGCTGTACTTGATGCGAATAACACGCGACTCACTAAAGTCCCGCTTAAGGGTAACGATATAACCATGTTCAGTGGCGATAACCAGCCAGCCGTCATAGGTCATATTCATGCCAATCGTTAACCCGGTAACACCAGCAGGTAATTTAACCCGGCGTTTTTCTACAATGGCAGAAGCTCTGTCACCCTCAACGGCATCCCCATAGGCAGTTACAAAGCCATTTTTATTGGCGATGTAATAGATATTATCTCTATCAAGTAAAGTATAAACACTGGATAGATCACGCAGCTTCTGTACATTCTGATAGGCATGATACAAGCTAAAAATGCCTTCGGTACTGTCATTAAAGTTGGCAATAGAATCTTCAGCTTCTTGCTCGGTATAGAGGTAGGCACCAGGAAAAGGCAGGGTCGCCAGTATTTCAAAGGTCTCATGATCAAGTTTAACAATACGATCTAGGCCGTTACTCCAGGTGACTCGACTGCCATCGGCGTAGGGGGAGGACACCGCGTTGCCAAAATGCGCAGGGCCCACCGCCGCATAGTCTATTTCATCCGCTCGTAATGCCCGGCTTTTATCCAGCGGGCCTGCAATGCGCACGGAGTCCTGTTGGGCAGAATCGACATGGCCGACTGCGTAAACAGAGTCGGCCAGAAATTCATTTTTCGGTGGCAAGTTAGCGCTGTTAACACTCAACGCACCTATCAGCAACTGACCCGTAAGCACCAGCCTGACGATGGGGTAGCGAATCATAAATTTCTCCGACTCAATTTATCTCAACTCAGCTTCAATCTAGCTTGCTCCCTGCAGCAAGTCAAAATAATCACGCTACTACATATTTCTAATCAAAGCCCCACGAATTAAAACGCATCCGCCCGCAACAAAGCATCCTGACCTCCGTCTACAAACAACACCGAACCACAAACAAAACGCGACGCCGGATCGAGTAAAAACAGCATGCTATCGGCAATCATATCCGGGCTTGCCATTTCCCCATAGGGAATGGTTTTACTAAAATCACGCATTGCCGGCCCATAGTTTTCATCGGCTAAAACCCGGTTAGTCATGGGAGTAATCGTCATACCCGGAGCGACTGCATTCATACGTGCGCCTTTTTCCATAAATGTCGGAGCATTACGGCGCATCCAGCGTGTAAGGGCATTTTTAGAGCCCGCGTAGGCATTGTGGCCATCCAGTGTTTCAACCAAGGCGCAGGCCTTATCTTCATCACCGCTGAGCAGGGTTTCAATATGCTCTTCATTAAGGCCGGGAAGGGTGGTCGAATTGGACGAGACAACAACAATCGCGCCTTTTTTCATCGCCACCAAATCTACCAGAGCTTCAATCAAAACCGTAGCGCCGAAATAGTTAACTCTGGTGATCAGGGAAAGAGGCTGGGCAACAGGGGGTAAACCTGCACAGGCAACAAACCCATCCAGGCCTTGGGGTGCCAACTGTTTAATACCGCTGATGGCTTTTGTGCGCCCCTCCTCAGTAGACAGATCCGCATCAATATCGGCGTCTTTTAAATCCACTACGATAACCTGATCACCACGTGCGCGTAATGTTTCTTTTAATGCGGCACCAATACCGGTTGCTCCACCGGTCATCGCAAACACTTTAGACATTTTATTCCCCTTGGTCTATCTTGTTACTCTGTACGACACCTAGATAATAACAACTCAACTATCATTTTCCAGCTCTTCATTTGAGCAGATACTAGTATTTAAATCCTTAAGAATACCGTTTTCAAGGCCATAGACCCAGCCATGAATAGTGAGATTTTCACCGTTTCTCCAGGCGTTTTGCACGACAGTTGAATTACCAACATTCTTTACCTGCTCGATAACGTTCAGCTCACAAAGCAAATCAAGCTGCGCCTTATATTCCAGGCCTTTTAATTTATCCGCATGAAAACGACGAACATCTTTGATATGGCATAACCAGTTATCAATCAGCCCATGCTCTTCGTTTTCCAGCGCGGCCTTGATGCCGCCACAACCATAATGCCCACAAACAATAATGTGTTTTACCTTTAATACCTCAACTGCAAAATGCATAACGGACAGGCAATTTAGATCAGAGTGGACAACCACATTGGCGATATTACGATGAACAAACACCTCACCAGGTGGCAAGTTAATAATCTGGTTAGCCGCTACTCGACTATCAGAGCAACCTATCCACAGATATTCAGGTGCCTGCTGTTTGGAGAGCTGCGAAAAGAAATCAGGATTTTCTGCTTTGATTTTATTGGCCCAAGCCAAATTCCTATCAAAGAGATGAGTTAATTTGTTCAATGTTCAGAGTACTCCTGCTGTTGATATTCTCAGTATTCATTCGACAAAACCCTTGGCTTATTCCAATTCTCAATAACCATTCACCCGAGTAAAACAAGTTGATCTAGCTCCCAATACCATCAAGCTTGATACATTAGCCTTGCCTAATATACAATCCTTCGCTATTCTAACAACACTCTCCTCACAACACAGCCAGCAAAAGAGCAGCCGCCATGAAAAAAGGCATTGTCAACTACTCACTCATGCACCCTAAAACGGTATTTTTAGTTCTGCTATTACTAGTGGCAGTGCTGGGAGCAATGATACCGCGAATTCATATCGATACCGACCCCGAAAACATGTTATCGGCGGACAACCCCCAAAGACTGCTGCATAACGAGATCAAACAACGCTTTAACCTCTATGACATGATCGTTGTTGGCGTTGTCAACAACACCGATAGTAATGGCATATTTAACCCCGCAACGCTAGCTAATATTGTTGAACTGAGCAAGGGCATCGAAAAATTAGACGGTGTTATCCGCCAGGATATGATGACACTGCAAAACGTCGACAATATCTCTCAGGAGGGACCCGGCAGCATTCGCTTTCAATGGATGATGCAATCAGCGCCAGACAGTGCTGCTGAGGCAGCGCTTATAAAGGAGGCGGTACATCGCTTGCCGCTGCTGAAAAACACTCTGGTCTCTGATGATAACCAGGCGGCGGGTATTTATATCCCGATTGTCGCCAAGGATGAAAGCCACCGCATCTCGCAGGAAATTGAGGCGCTGATAGCACAACTACCCGCCAGCAGGGACGAGTTTCATATCACCGGGTTACCCGTCGCCGAAGATACCTTTGGCGTTGAGATGTTTAAGCAAATGGCGATATCAGCACCTGCGGCAGGCCTGGTCATTTTTATCTTATTGCTATTTTTCTTTCGCAGTGCAGCGCTGGTCACTGCACCGATGTTAATGGCGATGGCCACGGTGATCATCACCATGGGCTTGTTGATTGGCACCGGGCATACCGTGCATATTATGAGCTCAATGATTCCCATTTTTCTGATGCCTATTGCGGTGGTTGATTCGGTTCATCTGTTATCGGAATTTGCCGACCGCTACCGCCCTGGCGATGACCCCAAAAAAACCGTTCGAGGCATTATGGAGCATCTTTTTACGCCGATGCTTTACACCTCAGTCACCTCCGCCGTGGGTTTTCTGTCACTGGCTTTCACCCCCATACCACCGGTACAAACCTTTGGCCTATTTGTCGCTTTTGGCATCTTTCTCGCCTTTGCACTGACGGTAACCTTTATACCGGCCTATATCGCAGCACTTCCCGAACGCACTTTGATCAAAATGTCAGAGAGCCGCAAAAAACACCTCAGCGACGATAAAGACCACAGCCCGCTGGCGGTATCACTACGGGCTATTGGCAAAAAAAGCATCGCATGGGCAACACCGCTCTTATTGCTTTTCACCGCTATTGTCGGCATTAGCCTTTACGGCATCCAACAAATCCAGATCAATGACAACCCGGTAAAATGGTTTGAAGAAAAGCATAAAATTCGCATTGCCGACAAGGTCCTTAACCAACACTTTGCCGGTACCTATAATGCTTTTTTAGTGCTTAACAAAAACGGCACCGCAACAGCAATGGAGCAGTATCGCAGTGAAACCGATAAAATACTCGCGGTTAGTGAAGATCATATTCAACAAAAATGGCAGCAAATTTTCAGAAAAGCCATCGACGACGACTTCAGTGTGACACTGCAAAACCTGAGTCTGGCGATTGATGAGCAACTTTTCGAGGATGAGGACAGTACCGCACTGTGGGAGGCTCTGCTGGATAAAACCGAGCAAAGCGCCAGCGACTATAAATATTTCAGCCAACCAGAAGCGCTAGCCTATACCGAAGAACTACAAGCGGCGCTGCTGGAAAGTGGTTATGTTGGTAAAAGCAACGGCTTACCTGATCTGGTAAAAACCGTTTATCGTGAATTGCAG
>JAUXDF010000046.1 GCA_030618505.1 Spongiibacteraceae bacterium
CCACTATATGCAAGCACCCATCGGGAGCAATGCAAATAAGGCATCAAATCAGCAGTCAGTTGAGGTAGAAGTGATTTCATAACCATCAGAAAAGGGAGCCGTAGCTCCCCTTATATTTAAAACAATAACATCTTTATAGCAACAGACTCCTAGATAGTGCCTAACCAGAAACCGGAAGTTTTCGAAAATTAAGTCAGCTCCTGGCCAACGCAAATCTAGCTCCTAGGCCTTTTCAAGGCCTTTAAGTCGCAAGATTTGCGTTGGCCAGGACCTCTTTGTCTAATTTCTGGATGGGCACTAGATACAAGCATACAAACAACAATGATGATTAATCATTACCATAAGACATTAAACGCTCATAACGCTGTGCCAGCAGATCATCTGCATCCAATGCCTGCAGTTTTTTCAGCTGCTCACTCAAGTGCGCAGTGATTCGCTCCGCCATCAAATCAATATCCCGATGGGCTGCACCCATAGGCTCGGGAATAGTTGAATCGACGATACCAAGATTTTCCAGAATCGTTGACGTCAAGCCCATAGCCTCGGCGGCATCAGGTGCTTTCTCTGAGGTTTTCCAGATAATATTGGCGCAACCTTCGGGGGAAATAACAAAATAGGTAGAGTACTGCAACATGGCGGTATGATCACCCACGCCAATACCCAATGCACCACCGGAGCTACCTTCACCGATAACCAAACAAATGATGGGCGTTTTTAGTCGTGACATGACCGCCAGGTTTTGCGCTATCGCCTCACTGATTCCACGCTCTTCGGAATCAATACCCGGATAAGCTCCCGGGGTATCAATCAAGGTAATAATGGGCAGCTTAAAACGCTCGGCCATCTCCATTAAACGCAAGGCCTTGCGATAACCTTCCGGCTTTGGCATGCCAAAGTTGCGCAGCACCTTGTCTTTAACACTGCGCCCCTTCTCCTGACCAATCACCATTACCGGCTCACCATTAAGGCGAGCAAGGCCACCAATAATGGACTTATCATCACCAAAGTGACGGTCACCGTGCAACTCCTCGAAATCGGTAAATACCCGCGGCAGATAATCCAGGGTGTAAGGGCGCTGAGGATGACGAGCAACCTTAACAATATCCCAGGGAGTCAAATCGCTGAAGATTTTTTCAGTGAGCTTATGGCTTTTTTCCTTAAGCTTGCTGATCTCTTCATTGATATTAATATCGTTGTCGTTACCGACCAACTGGAGCTCTTCAATTTTAACTTCCAGCTCGGCAATCGGTTGTTCAAAATCCAGATAATTAGGGTTCATCGTTTTTTTCTTGTAATTACTCGTTGTTTGCCCACTATTGGACCATTTTTACATCAACGCACTGCCTGTTATTTAATCGCCCAACAAGCTACGCGCTCCAATCCCCTGACTTTAACATATTAACAGGCAGTTCTCACACTCCCTGCTGCAGTCAACAATGCAAGATCGTTGATTTATCGTTATTTTGCTTATTTAAGCGCGATAACCCAGTGCCACATTACCCTCACCATAATGATCTCGAAGGCGTTGCAGCAGCTCATCGCTTGGCATAACTCGCCACTGCTCACCCAAAGCAATACTGCCGGCTCTGGCATCTTTGCCTCGATAATCCACCGTCACCGGGCAACCTTGCTCATGTTGTGGCGCTAACAATGCGGCAAACTGCTGCTCAAAACCCCGATCAAAAGCATTTTGATCCAGGCTCACTACCAGCTCTCGGGCATAACGACAACGAGCCTCATTCAGACTCATCACTTTTTGGGTGGTCATTTTCAAACCGCCAGCATCGGAGTAGTTATCCATTTTAACCACCCCTTCAAGAGCGACAATCGCATCTTTCACCAGCTTATCCCTGCTCTCGAAGTAAAGCTCGGAGAACACGGTGATTTCCATCCGAGCGCTACGATCATCCAGGGTTAATATCGCCATGGTGTCACCTCGCTTGGTTTTTACGGTGCGCATACCAACAATTAAGCCCGTAATCACCTGCGGAGCCCCATCGGCTTTCAGGTCAATAATACGCGAGCGACTGAAGTGGCGAATCTCGTGCTCATAGTCATCAATCGGGTGGCCAGTCAGGTACAGGCCCAATGTGTCTTTCTCTCCGGCCAGTCGCTCTCGACCTGTCCAAGCCCTGATTTGACGAAAGTCAGCGTAAACATCGCTACCGTCATCATTAGGCACCACCGCACCAAACAAGTCGCTCATGCCGGCATCTTGATTTTTAGCGCTTTGTTCAGCCGCTTTTACCGCCTCACTCATGCTGGCCATCAAAATATGCCTGGCTACGCCCAGCTTATCAAAAGCGCCCGAACGAATTAATGCCTCTAGTGCCCGCTTGTTAACACGACGAGAATCAGTGCGCTCACAAAAATCAAACAGATTTCTGAATGGACCACCGGAGTTGCGGGCTTCTATAATATTATCAATTGGCCCCTCACCCAGCCCCTTGATGGCGCCCAGACCGTAAACGATTTCATTATCATCGTTAACGGTAAACATAAAATCACCCTCGTTGACATCGGGTTCACGAAGAGCAATATTTATCTCCCGACAATCTTCAATAAAGATAACGATCTTGTCGGTATTCTGCATTTCCGAGCTCATCGTCGCCGCCATAAAGGGCGCCGGGTAATGCGCTTTTAGCCAAGCAGTTTGATAAGAAACCAGGGCATAAGCCGCCGAGTGGGATTTGTTAAAACCGTAACCGGCAAATTTTTCCACCAGATCAAATATCTTCATTGCCAGAGTGGCATCAACGCCTTTACTGACCGCCCCCTCTTCAAAGACAGAACGCTGCTTGGCCATCTCCTCGGGTTTTTTCTTACCCATGGCACGACGCAACATATCAGCGCCACCGAGGGTATAGCCGGCCAACTCCTGGGCAATCTGCATGACCTGTTCCTGATAGAGGATAATACCGTAGGTCGGCTCCAGGATCGGTTTTAGCCATTCATGCTGGTATTGAGAATCAGGATAGGACACATCCTCTCGGCCATGCTTTCGATTGATAAAGTTATCAACCATCCCTGATTGCAAGGGGCCAGGACGAAATAGTGCAACCAGGGCAATAATATCTTCAAAACTATCTGGTCGCAGGCGCTTAATCAGATCCTTCATACCACGGGATTCCAACTGAAACACCGCTGTTGTTACCGCGCTCTGCAACAAATCAAAGGTAGCTTTGTCATCCAGTGGGATTGACATAATATCCAGATGTGGCTCATCCGTTTCCAGACGTTTTTTATCGATGATTTTAATCGCCCAATCGATAATCGTCAGAGTACGCAAACCCAAAAAGTCAAACTTGACCAGCCCGGCATCTTCCACATCGCCCTTATCAAACTGGGTAACCAGACCCGCGCCGGTTTCATCACAATAGAGCGGAGAAAAATCCGTCAGTTTAGTGGGCGCAATAACCACACCACCAGCATGTTTGCCCACACCACGGGTAACACCCTCCAGCTGCTTGGCCATTGCCCAAATTTCCTGGGCCTCCTCATCAGCCGCTAAAAAATCTCTTAGGGGTTCTTCAGCCTCCAGAGCCTTTTCCAGCGTAATACCGGGCTCAAAGGGAATCATTTTGGAAAGTTTGTCGGCCAGGCCATAGGACTTTCCCTGCACCCGGGCAACATCACGCACCACCGCCTTGGCCGCCATGGTACCAAAGGTGATAATTTGGCTAACGGCATCACGACCGTAGGTTTCGGCTACATAATTAATCACTCTGTCGCGATTATCCATACAGAAATCAACGTCAAAGTCAGGCATCGAAACCCGCTCGGGATTCAAAAAACGCTCAAACAGTAAATCATATTCTAGCGGATCAAGATCGGTGATTTTCAGGACATAGGCAACCAAGGACCCCGCACCGGAACCCCGCCCCGGCCCCACCGGAATATCCTGATCCTTAGCCCACTGAATAAAATCCATCACAATCAGGAAGTAACCGGGAAACTCCATCTGAATGATGATATCCAGCTCGAACTCAAGACGCTCAATGTACTCTTTTCGAGTTTGAGCAAAAGACTCAGCACTGGTATCAAAGAGAGTAGCCAGACGATCATCTAGCCCCTCATAGGATATTTTTCTGAAAAACTCATCCATCGTCATCCCTTCGGGGATGGGATAATCGGGCAAATAACATTTACCAAGCTGGACCGGCACACTGCAACGCTGGGCAATCGCTACGCTGTTTTGCAAAGCATCGGGGATATCGGCAAACAGTTCCGCCATTTCCTCAGGAGACTTCAGGTATTGATGTTCCGTGTAATTTTTTGCCCGACGCGGATCATCCAGCGCCCGCCCCTCATGAATACAAACCCTCGCTTCATGGGCGTCAAACTCGGAACGATCAATAAAACGCACATCATTGGTGGCAACCAGAGGGCAAGCACTGCGCTCCGCCAACGCCACCGCCGCATGCAAATGTTCTTCGTCATACTCTCGATAGGTTCGTTGTATCTCCAGATAATAACGATCCGGAAAAATGGCACGCCAAATGCCAAGCAACTCGTCAGCCTGTTCGGCTTTACCAGCCACCAGAGCCTTACCTATCTCACCCCGCTTTGCCCCGGACAAGGCAATAACACCTTCGGCAAACTCCGCGATCCAGTCGCGTGTCACATAGGCCACACCTCGGTGCTGGCCCTTTTGGTAGGCACGCGATATTAGCTCGGTAATATTACGGTAGCCTTTGTCATTTTGTGCAAAAAGGGTAATCAGGTGAGGGTCGCCCTCCTCCGGCTCTTCCAGCACCAGAAAATCACAAGCAAAAACAGGTTTGATACCCGCACCCGTTGCGGCTTTAAAAAACTTCACCAAACCATAAAAATTGGTTTGATCGGAGACAGCAACCGCAGGCATGCCCATCTGAGCTGATTTTTTTACCAGAGCTTTGATTCGCACCAAACCATCGAGTAGTGAAAACTCGGTATGGAGGCGCAGATGTACAAAGGAGCAGGACATGAAAGTTTCCTGATTGTTGTTTATTTCAGACAGACGAATTCAGTTATGACTGAGCCAATAGCTTTTTCACCGGGCCAAATGAGCGCCGGTGTATGACTGAAGGCCCTAGCTCCTGTAGCGCCGCGATATGGGCCTTGGTTGGATAGCCCTTATGACCCGCCAGACCGTAACCGGGATATTGTTTATCCAGCGCTACCATTTCACGATCTCGCTCGACCTTGGCCAAGATAGATGCTGCAGCGATCTCCAGCACACGACTATCACCTTTGACAACCGCCTCAGAGGCGTATGACCACTCAGGAAGTCGATTGCCATCAACCAGCACATATTCCGGAGAAACCGTCAAACCATCAACTGCCCTGTGCATCGCCAACATGCTGGCATGCAAAATATTAATCCGGTCAATTTCCTCGATAGAGGCTCTGGCAATACTCCAGGCTAGGGCACGAGCCTTAATCTGATCATACAGAATCTCGCGTTTTTTTTCTGAAAGCTTTTTAGAATCATTCAGTCCCTCAATCGGCTGATTGGGATCCAGAATCACCGCCGCTGCCAGTACATCACCCGCCAAGGGGCCACGACCAACCTCATCAACTCCGGCCAGCAAAGGGCCTTTGTAGGCACATTCAAAATCCATCGGTTTTTAACCTGCTATTTGACATTTATGCCGCGCGTTGTTTCACCAGCGACAACAAGGCATCAGCCGCCTGCTCGCTGGCATTACAACGCAACTGGCGATGAAGTTGCTCGAACTCATCATTAAGGTGTTGAATCAAAGCGGGGTTATGTAAACGCTCCAAAACAAGCTTACCGAGGGTTTCTGCGGTCACCTCATTTTGAAGAATCTCGGGAACCAGTGGCTTATCCGCCAACAAATTAGGCAAGGAAATATATTTCGACTTCACCATGCGCGAAATAATGGCGTAGGACAGCGGAGCCATACGATAGGCTACCACCATGGGCTTCTTTAACAACATCGCCTCTAATGTAGTGGTGCCCGATGCCATCAATACCACATCAGCTGCAGACATCACTTCATGACTGTGGCCGTTATACACTTTTATGGTGTCTTTTCCATAACGACCAAGCCGGGAAACTTTATCACTTACCCGCTCCAGCGCCTTTTCTATCTGCACCCTGCGTGCAGCATTCGCTGCCGGGATGGCAAACTGTAAGTCAGGTTCTTTTTCGAGGCACCAAAGTGCAGTTTCGAGAAAAGGCTCAGCCATCAGCTTCACCTCTCCACCACGACTACCGGGCAACAATGCCACCACCGGCGCATCTTTGGATAAACCCAGCATTCGCCGATCCGCCTGTTGATCCTGGCGAATAGAAAAGCGGTCAGCCAAGGGGTGTCCGACAAATTTAACCGGCACCTGATGTTGCTGATAAAAAGATTCCTCAAAGGGGAATAAAGTCAGCATCAGGTCAACTGCTTTTTTAATTTTTATAATCCGCTTTTGTCGCCAGGCCCAGACAGATGGGCTGACATAATGCGCAGTGGTAATACCCGCAGCGCGCAATTTGCCTTCAAGATTAAGATTAAAATCGGGGGAGTCGATACCCAAAAAAAGATCTGGAGGATTAGAGATGAAATGCTCACAAAGCTCATGGCGAATACCCAAGAGTTCTGGCAGTCGTTTCAGCGGCTCAACCAGCCCCATAACCGCCAGGCGCTCAATCGGATAATGACTGTTGAAACCCAGCGCGCACATACGCTCGCCACCAACCCCTTCAAACTGACAGTCCGGTACCTGCTGCAATATTGATTTCATCAGATCCGCACCAAGAATATCACCGGAGGCTTCGCCGGCAACTATTCCTATGCGCAGGGTCTGGGACGCGGTAGTGTGCATAAGCTAACGCACTATGCCGCGATCAGAGTTTTGCAGGGAGTCAATCATCATTTGAACTTCCGGCTGTTTGGCGGCAAGCTCCTTAAGCTGAGCAAGGGACTCATCTACCGTCAAACCCTGGCGATAGATAATTTTATAGGCTTTTTTAATAGCCGATATGGCCTCAGGGGAAAAGTCACGGCGACGCAGACCTTCGGAGTTAGTGCCTTTGGCCGCTGCAGGGCTACCATTTACCGTCACATAAGCGGGAATATCTTTGCCCACTGCACTGCCCATTCCGGTAAAACTATAAGCACCAATTTTGCAAAACTGATGCACCAGGGTATAACCACTTAGAATGGCCCAATCACCCACTTCAACATGCCCCGCCAGGGAGGCATTATTGACCATAATGGTATGATTACCCACCACGCTATCATGGCCAATATGGGCATAAGCCATAATCAGGTTATGATCACCAATCACCGTAACACCACGATCCTGTACCGTACCACGATGAATCGTCACCCCTTCACGGATAACATTATGATCACCAATTTCCAGTCGCGTGTCCTCGCCCTGGTACTTCAAATCAGGGGTATCTTCACCCACGGAAGAAAACTGGAAAATCCGGTTATTGCAACCAATCCGGGTCGGCCCTTTTAACACCACGTGAGATGCAATCACGCTACCGGGGCCAATCTCGACACCCGGCCCAATAATGGTCCAGGGGCCAACCTCCACATCCTCAGCAAGCTTTGCTGAGGGATCTATTTTTGCTGCTGGGTCAATTTTTGAAGTTGGCATAGCGCCCTATCTATCAGGTCTATTAGAATCAGGATTTTACTCGGTCTGCACACAAAATAGTTGCCGATGCGGCAAGTTCGCCATCTACACTCGCACGAGTTTCAAACTTCCAGATACCACGCTTATCTGACACATAACGTGCTTCCAGAGTAAGTCTATCACCGGGAATAACCTGGCGTTTAAAGCGCAGTTTATCCGCACCAACAAACAGGTAAATAGACCCATCTGACGGTCGTTTATCCATGGTCTTAAAACCAAGAAGGCCGGCGGCCTGAGCCATCGCCTCAGTAATAAGCACGCCGGGCATTACCGGATGCCCGGGGAAATGACCATCAAAAAATGGCTCGTTAACAGTTACATTTTTATAGGCGACAATACGATCACCTAAATGAAGTTCCGTTACTCGATCAACCAGTAGAAAAGGATAGCGGTGAGGCAGATACTCTCTTATTTCATTTACATCCATCATAATAATCTGTTGCCCAGTCATTGAATCTCACACGAGCCTACCGGCTCTTTATTTTTACTTATTCTGCTCTTTCTCCAACTGCCGAAGCCGCTTGCTCAAGCTATCCAGTTGGGAAAATCGCACGGCACTTTTGCGCCAGTCACCGGTTTCCATCATCGCGGTACCCGAAGAGTACGAGCCGGCTTGATGAATAGATTTAGTCACCAGAGACATCGCCGTAACATGCACTTTATCAGCAATCTGCAAGTGGCCTATAATACCGACAGCCCCGGCAATAGTACAATTCGCACCAATAGTAGTACTACCAGCAACCGCAGTACAACCTGCTATGGCGGTATTCTCACCAATGACAACGTTGTGGGCGATCTGTACCTGATTATCAATAATTACCCCATCACCGATCAAGGTATCATCAAGAGCACCTCGGTCTATGGTGGTGCCGGCGCCTATCTCTACCCGGTTGCCTATACTAACACCGCCAAGCTGAGCAATTTTTACCCAACCCTCACTACCATTTGGGGCAAAACCAAAACCATCTGCACCAATAACGGCAGCACTGTGAATAACAACCTGCTCGCCAATACAAATACCGTGGTAAACAGTGACATTGGCACACAAACGGCTGCCCTTGCCAATTACGCTGTTTTCACCAATAACACACGCTGCACCGATAACCACATCAGCGGCTATTGATACGCCATCCTCAATACAGCAATTTGCGCCGATACTGGCGCTGGCAGCGACGGTCGCTGTCGAAGAAACATAAGCAGAGGGGTGTAAGCCCGGCTTTGACGGTGGCCGGTTGTCAAACAACTGACTGGCTTTGGCAAACATCAAGTAGGGATTATCGCTGATCAGACAGGCCACAGGGCTCTCAGCAACAAAATTCGGTTTTACCAGCACTGCCCCTGCGCGGGTATTTTGCAGCTGCTGACGATAACGAGGATTGGCAAAAAAACTTAATTCCAAGGAGGAAGCAGACTGCAAGGTAGCCAAACCACTGAGCAGTACAGAACCGTCACCTACCCACTCAAGACCCAACTGCTGCGCCAGATCACTCAGTGTATAGCGTCGGTTCTGCGACATTAGTCTGCATCCACTTATTAGTCTGTGACCACTTAGCGGTTTTGGTTAAGCTTATCGGTCACTTTAGGGGTAATGTTATAACTGCTATCAACATGCATTGCAGCCTGGCGATCGAGCAACAAACCAATACCTTCAGTTTTGATGAGATCAGCCACTATTGCCTTAACCTTGGGAGCCATCTCTCTTAAAAGCTTCTGCTGCAAACCTTTTTCTGATTCTTGCAACTTTTTAGCGACGTGCTCAAGGTCAGCTCGCTTGGATTGGATTTTTTTCCCTATTTCCTCTTTCTGCTCAGCACTCATCACAGCACTGTCTTTTTTCATCGTTTCGATCATATCCTGACCTTCACTTTTTAAAATCTCAAACTGCTTTTTATTGTTTGTATAGTCATCTGAGGCGCGCAACCCTTTTAAGCGCTCCTGCGACTCATCGGTATTGAGGATAGCTTCCTGCAAACTCAATACGGCAATTTTCCCCTGGGCCATGGCAAAGTTTGACATCAGAATTAATGTTGCTGCCACTATTATTGTTTTGATAGTTTTATACACGCTCACAGTCTCCTAAAAGATCAATTTATTTAATTTTCTTAGCTTAACTAAAAACCAGTCCCTAAAGAGAACTGGAAATTCTTGCGTTCGACATATTCGCCATAATGAAACGGTTTTGCCAAACTAAAGGTCAAAGGCCCCATCGCGGTAATCCAAGTCAAACCAACACCCACAGCATAATTCAGATTATTGATATCCACTTTACTACATGCAGCCTGCGTCTCGCCACAGTCTGAACCAAATATATTTCCCGCATCGAGAAAGAATGCAGTTCTAACAGAGCGCTGATCTTTTATAAACGGCAAAGGAAAGATAATCTCTGCACTACCCTCTACAGATACGTTACCGCCAAAAGGGTCTGGATCACCTCTGAGTGTTCTCGCTTCAAACTTGTTGGTGTCTTTGTTTAATACATAAACGTTCTCGCCTTCAGCAATAACCGTGCCGTTACCATCTACCTTCAATGCACGCTTTTCCGTTTCGTATAGTTTAGCGTTGGTGCTCCTCGGCCCAAGGGTGTTGGATTCATAACCCCTGACCGAACCAAATCCACCACCGTAAAAATGCTTGTAAAAGGGTAGCTCGTCCGTGCTTCCGTAGCCCTCACCATAACCGAGCTCGGTTCTTAAACGTAGTGTTAAGCTGCGCGTCAAGGGATAGAAAACCTGCCCCTTATAAACCAGCTTGTAATATTCAAGGTCACTACCAGGCAAAGCCAGTTCAAATGAAACACTTTGCGATCCGCCTCGAGTGGCCATACGCCCCCGATTAAGGGTAGAGCGAGACCACGAGGTAGTTAGGTGGAAGTTATCGTAAATATCACCATGGCGGTCAAGGAAGCCGCTGGAGGCTTCCTGGAATTTATCATCATCTTCGGCCACACCAAACACAGGCTCTGGCATTGGAGTTCCCTGCTCTGGCGGCTGTATGACTTGATAAGGGTCATCACCAGCAACCTCCCGGACAACATACTGATCAAGGCCCTCATAGGGCAAAGGGCTTCCCTTAATTTCCTGTACGGCATAGATACCGGTATTAACTTCGGTATGGGTAAAACCGAGACTAAAGCCCAATCGTTGGATTTCGCTCAGCGGATAGCCAAAACTCATATTGGCACCCCAGCTATTAGTTCGAAAGCTAGTGATGTTAACCTGTTCTGCATCCACCTTTTTATAAAAAACACTAAATCCGCGACTAACCCCATCTTCCGTATAATAGGGATTAAGATAACTGACACGATAGTTGGTTTGGTATTTACTGGTGTTAATACCCACACCAATTTGTTTGCCACTGCCCAAAAAATTGTTTTGCTGCAGATTGGCACCCAGAATCAGCCCTGAGCCATCGGCATAACCAACACTTGCCCCAATGCTACCCGAGTGCTGTTCCTCAACCGTGTAATTCACGTCGATTAAATCATCAGCACCCGGCACCTCGGGCGTTGCTACCTGCACACCTTTAAAGAATCCCAGCCGCTCGAGGCGAATTCTGGATTGCTCTATCTTGTGAGAAGCAGCAGGAGCCCCCTCCATTTGACGCATCTCACGGCGCAAGACTTCATCGATGGTTTTGGTATTACCACGGAAGTTAATTCTGCGCACATAGGTACGTTTACCCGGATCCACGTAGAATTTTAACGATACGGTCTTTTCCTCATCATTAACGTCGGGAATACCACTGACCTTGGCAAAGGTATAACCTTCATTTCCCAGACGTTTTGTCAGAATATCCTCGGTACTGCTTATCAGGCGCTGGGAAAAATTTTGACCTTGTCTGACCAGCAAATAACGTCTCATTAAAGCCTCATCCAAAATAATATCACCGGAAAGCTCTACTTTCTCGACAGTGTAAATATCACCTTCGGTAACATTAACGGTGATATAAACAGAGTCTTTATTAGGGCCTATCGCCACCTGCGTTGAATCAATATTAAACTTGATATAACCCCGATCCAGATAAAATGATTCCAGCGTCTCCAGATCACCTTTCAGTTTTTCCTTGGCATACTTATCATTACCGCTAATAAAGGAAAACAGCCCCGAAGAATGCAGTTCGAACATATCCAGCAGCTCATCAACAGAGTACGCCTCACTACCAACAATATTGATATGCTTGATCTTCGCCACTGAACCTTCGTTGACGTTGATATTAACGCCCACCCGATTGCGCGGTTGCTCAACCACTTCTGCTTCAATCTCGGCATCATAGCGCCCTTGGGCAACATATTGACGCTGAAGCTCCAGGCGAATGCCTTCCAGGGTGGCGCGCTTAAACACCTGCCCCTCAGCCAGACCAGAGCTTTTTAAGCCATCAAGCAAGGCTTCAGTTTCAATCGCTTTGTTGCCATCGATATTAATTTCACTGATGGAGGGGCGTTCTTCAACTATCACCACCAACACATCGACGTCTCGACCAATTTGGATATTTTCAAAATTTCCGGTACGAAACAGTGCCCGCATGGCGCGACGCAGGTCACGCTTGTCAATGGTATCGTTTACACGAATAGGCAGTGCAGAAAACACTGTCCCAGCAGAAATTCTCTGCAAACCCTCGACGCGAATATCGTCAACAACAAAAGGTTCTGCAAAGGCCATCGCCGCCCATAACATGCCAAGGCCGACCAATAATATTTTTTTAATTTTTTGCATCTAAGCCAAATACCCAGCAAACAACTCTTATCACCGGCTGCCCATGGCAACCCGCATTAATTTTGAACAAAAGATGAATCAAAGCCTGGATATATCGTTATACAAGGCCAGCAGCATTATGCCCATGATAATACTAAACCCCATCTGATACCCCCACATCTGAATCCGCTCGGAGACCGGGCTGCCTTTTATCAACTCTATGCTATAAAAAAGAAGATGCCCGCCATCCAAAACCGGGATAGGTAGCAGGTTCAACACTCCCAAGCTAATACTCAATAAAGCCAGAAAGCCGATATAAGACTCAAAACCTGACTTGGCATATTCGCCCGCCACTTTAGCAATCGTTATCGGTCCACTCAAGTTTTTTGGTGAAATCATTCCCATCAACATTTTTTTCAGGGAATCGAGGGTAAATAATGTGATTTGGCCTGTTTTCTGTACAGCTGGCCACCAGGCAGAGAATAGTGAATACTGATGTTTGCGCAACATGTCTTCAGGCCATTCAGGAGGCTGAACCATCACCCCCACCTGACCATAGGCCGAACCGTCATCGGCAATTTTTTTCGCCGGTGTCACCGATAAGCTCAGTAATTGCCCATCTCGCTCCAACTCCAGCGCCACCGACTGCAATGGTTTGGTTTTTATAATATCTACCCACTGCTGCCAACTATCGATCTCAACACCATCGGCCAGCACAATACGATCGGCGGCTTTTAAACCCGCCCGCTCCGCTGGCGAATCCTTCACCACCTCCTGAATTACCGCCTCAAGCCTGGGGCGGTACAATTTTATCCCCAGCTCAGTGATTAAATCAGGAGCCTCTTTTTCCGAAAGCCACTTTTCAAGCATCGCTTCACTTTCATAGACAATATCAGAACCGGGATATTTGGTGGAAAACCGAATGCTGCCACTTTCACCTATACGATGAATAAGCTGCATATTTAACGCTTGCCAGGTCGGCGTAGCACCACCGTCAACAGCGGTAATTTCCTGACCAACCTCCAGCCCTGCGCGATCAGCAATGGACTCGCTAACGACACCATCGATCACCGGCTTAACCCCGGTAACACCCATCACAAAAACAATATAGAAAGCGACAATGGCTAATAAAAAATTAGCAATAGGCCCGGCGCTGACAATGGCTATACGTGATAGCACCGGCTTGCGATTAAAGGCATAGTCCAGCTCGTCTTCTGCTACCTCCCCTTCACGCTCATCCAGCATTTTGACATAACCACCCAAAGGAATAGCGGCGATACAAAATTCAGTGCCGTATTTATCTTTGCGTGTATAGATCGGCGTACCAAAACCAAC
>JAUXDF010000045.1 GCA_030618505.1 Spongiibacteraceae bacterium
ATGTATTCGAGATCGCCCTCGACAACCTGCTGGCAATATTTCAGGCCAGACGCCTGTGCCAGCACAAGCAGCAGCAGTTACATAAGCAATTACTGTCAGAACTGCTGTCATCAGACCAATAAATTAGCTACAATGTTCGGTCGTAACTCATATTGCTCATTAAACGCAGCTTAAGGCAGCGTTCAACATTATTGGATTAAAATTACCATGGCTCGTATTACTGTAGAAGATTGTCTCGACAAGGTCGATAACCGTTTTGAATTAGTCATGGTTGCCAGCAAGCGCGCACGCCAAATAGCCACCGGCGGCAAAGAGCCATTGGTCAAAGAAGATGGGGACAAGCCTACCGTTATCGCCCTTCGGGAAATCGAAGAAGGGCTGATCAGTAATCAAATCATGAAGGATGCCGAGAAATCCGTTAACGAATTTGCCGAAGCTGAGGAAGAGCCTGCTGCCGACAACACCCTGTAGTTTGCACTGCTGCTTGTTACAGGTCACCCTTGCCTTACTCTGGTCTAAAAACAGGCACCGCTATTATGGAAATGGACTGCGCTGACACCGCTCCCGCAAAGCTGGCTCGCCAGCCAGCACAGTCCATTGACCAGCTCGCCGAAAAACTCTCGCTCTACCTCGATACTGATCAGATCCAACTGGTCAGGCGTGCCTATTATTACGCTGAACAAGCGCACGACCAACAACGCCGCCGAAGTGGCGAACCCTATATTATCCACCCCCTTGCCGTCGCCTATATCCTTGCTGATATGCATATGGATCATCAAAGTCTGATGGCTGCCATGCTGCATGATGTCATTGAAGATACCGGTATCAGCAAGGAAGCACTGGGGGAGCAGTTTGGCGAAACTGTTGCCGATCTGGTGGATGGGGTCAGTAAACTGACGCAGATAAAATTCGGCTCCCGAGCCGAGGCTCAGGCAGAAAACTTTCAGAAAATGGCCTTGGCGATGGCCGAGGATATTCGCGTCATTCTGGTGAAATTGGCCGACCGACTACATAACATGCGCACCCTCGGTGTACTACGTCCGGATAAACGACGGCGTATCGCCAAAGAAACACTGGAAATGTACGGCCCCATTGCCAACCGACTGGGCATGAATAATATCCGTATCGAATTTGAAGAGCTGGGCTTTCAAGCCCTGCACCCAATGCGGGCCGAGCGCGTGAAGGCAGCAGTGATGGCCAGTCGGGGTAATCGCAAGGAGATTCTCGAGAAAATCCGTACCGCGATAGCAAATCACCTCAAGCAGGAGGCACTTAACGCCGAAGTCTATGGGCGCGAAAAACACCTCTATAGCATCTACCAAAAAATGCGCAGCAAGAAAAAATCATTTTCTAACATAATGGATGTTTACGCCTACCGTATTATTGTTGACAGCGCTGATAGCTGCTATCGGGCGCTGGGCGCTATCCACAGCCTCTATAAACCAGTACAAGGCCATTTCAAAGACTATGTAGCCATTCCCAAATCTAACGGCTATCAATCGCTTCATACCGTATTGTTCGGTATGCACGGCGTACCCATCGAAATCCAGATCCGCACCAAGGAAATGGATGAAATGGCCAACAACGGTATTGCCGCACATTGGCTGTACAAATCTGACGACCCAAACAGCTCTTTATCGGGCAGTCATACCCGCGCCAGGCAGTGGGTGCAGGGCCTGCTGGAAATGCAGCAACGGGCTGGCAACTCGCTGGAGTTTATCGAAAACGTTAAAATCGATTTGTTTCCCGACGAAGTTTACGTTTTCACCCCTAAAGGCAATATTCTCGAGTTATCGCAGGGCTCCACGGCGGTGGATTTTGCCTACGCGGTACACACCGATGTTGGCAGTCGCTGCGTTGCCTGTCGTATCAATCGCCGGCTTGCACCACTAAGCGAACAATTACAAAGCGGCCAGACTATCGAGATAATCACCGCCCCGGGCGCCAAACCCAACCCCGGCTGGCTGAATTTTGTTGTCACCGGTAAAGCACGTAGCAATATTCGCCACTTTTTGAAAAATCAGCGCCATACCGAATCCATCGAGCTTGGCCAGCGGCTGCTTAATAAAGCACTGGCCAGCTTGGGCAGCAGTATCGACAAACTCTCAGAAAAACAAATCAACCAAATTCTCAACGACACTGGCCACAATAGCTTTGATACCATCCTTGAGGATATCGGCCTGGGCAATCGCGTTGCCTATATTACCGCTCGCCAACTAATGGATGCTATTGATCAAGCAGGCCAAGGAGATGCCCCCGACAGCCCTGAGACATCAACCAAACCTTTGATTATCAGCGGCACCGAAGGCATGATGATCAGCTTTGCACGCTGCTGCCACCCCATTCCCGGCGACCCGATCATTGGTCATCTCAGTGCCGGCCGTGGCGTTGTTGTCCACGCCGAAGCCTGCAAAAACATGACCGAATTTCGAGAGAACCGCAGCAAATGTATGGCGCTACGCTGGGCAGATAAAGTAGAAGGGGAGTTTATCGTTGAGCTGCGTGTTGAACTCGAACAACAAAAAGGCATCATCGCTCTGCTGGCAACAAAAATTAACAGCCTGGATGCCAATATCGAAAAAATCAGTGTTGAAGAAAAAGATGCTCGCTTCAGTATCGTCCATCTGGAAATCACCGTACACAACCGCATTCATCTGGCGCGCATCATGAAACGCTTGCGTAGTATTCTCTCCATCGGCCGTGTTAGCCGGATCAAAAACTCAGCCAGTTGGCGAAGGAAGTTAAGCCCGTGAGCAACAAAGCCCTTATTCATAGCAGCCAGGCACCCGAGGCCATTGGCCCATACTCCCAGGCTATCAAGGCCAACCAGACCGTCTACTTCTCCGGACAAATTCCTCTCGACCCAAACTCAATGGTGCTAGTAGAGGGAGACATCACCATTCAAAGCCGGCGTGTTTTTGAAAATCTCAAGGCAGTAGCTGAACAAGCAGGCGGATCATTGGCACAGATGGTGAAAATAACTATTTATCTCACCGACTTGAGCAGCTTTGCCGAGGTTAATGCCGTGATGGCCGAATATTTCCAGCAGCCCTACCCCGCCAGAGCCTGCGTGGGTGTTGCCTCTCTTCCCAAAGGAGCTGCGATCGAAATTGATGGGATTATGGTTTTATAAGATGTAAGCGGCCAGGGCGCGTAAATCGGAATTGCAATTCATGCCTGTCATTAACAACCGCTCGACGACGCACCCAATCAACGCCCGCTTGATTAGTTTTTCGAAAATTGTTTCTTCAGTTTTTTGCATAAATCGAAAGGCAGTAATTTCCACGAAGCGGACAGACGTCAAAAATAGAAAAACTCGCGACACTCAAAAAAGCAGCCATTACAATTGTTATTGATTCTAAGGTTTGGCGGCCTGCCTACACCATTAAAGCTACCCGATTTTTCGTATTATTCTATAAACCTGATCTACCCCGCATTTTCAACAGAACCGGCTCTGGTTTCACCCTGCTTTCTTGAGGTATATTTCAATATCAGCATTCTTGACTGCCTTCAAGAGCTGCTTATCAAGTGTCGCTAGCGGCAAGCCTTCTCGAATAGCAAGCTCAAGATATGCTGCATCATAGCTGCTTAGCTTGTAAGCGCGTGCCAATGCCATCGTTCGACTAAATGATTGATGAGCCGTGAGAGAATCAACATATATCGGTAGATTTTCAAGCTGGACGATAAATCTCTCCACTTCTCCCGTGGTAGTTTCTCCGCGCTTTTCAGCTCCCAACAGCACGTTGGAAGCTTCTAAATGCCATAAATTTGGAACGATGGCATCCGCCTCGGATAAACTACGCAATACAGATTCTGAATAGTTCTGATCAGATGATTTATTGCTTTCTAAGTGCCACCTCATAGCGACAGAATTATCAAGAACGAAATCAGTCATTTTCGGCCACTTTCCTTCAGTGCACTTAACACATCATCCGATATCTTATCTTTTTTTGCTCTCAATATATTACTTATGGCCGCCTGCGTTTTTAGGCCGTTGCTAGAACGACTTGGAATCACATCTGCAATGGGTTTTCCCCGATTGGTGATGGTAAACGCCTCTCCCGCCTCCACTCGACGCAAAATCTCTGGCAATTTGGTCTTTGCTTCATATGAGCCAATTTTTTCAAGCATGACACCACTCCTGTTGCGTTATAGACCAGTATACTAGTCTATAACGCAGAGTCAATACATTAGACTAGGTATTCGGTCTATCTAGCCGCAACTGAATTTTGTAACGCAAGCAATCAAACTAAAAAAAAGGGCTGGCAGCAATTTCCACAAAACAGCCGGTCAGAGAAGGTAACAGTAAATCACACTAGCTGAAAAAGCAGTCATTCAATCCTGCACCCTAACAGCAGCACTTTGCAGTTAGGACACAGATCACGGCACCTATCACCGCTTGATATTATCCGGCATTGCCGTATAATCTTAAGCATGATATTCATAGAATCCAGCACATTTACCAAGTTACTACCGAACTACCTGCCTGATGATGACTACCGAGGGTTGCAATCCTATCTTCTTCAAAAACCGGACGCTGGTGATATTGTCAGAGGCTCTGGCGGTGTGCGCAAGGTCCGATGGGCGGCATCGGGAAGAGGGAAAAGTGGTGGTGTACGAGTAATATATTATTGGAAAAAAGCTAATCATGAGGTTTGGATGCTTACTTTGTACGGAAAATCAGAACGAGCAAGCATAGCTGGCCATGTTTTAAAGAAAATTGCAGAGGCTATTGATCATGAGTAAACGTGATATCGGCGCAGAAATCCTAGACGGCATTAATGAGATTAAGGAGTTCAAAAAAGGGAATTTACCACTAAAAACATCTGAGCTTTCCGAGCCATCAGAGCCGAAGGTTATACGTTCAAAGCTGAACCTTTCACAGTCAGCTTTCGCAGGCTTGCTCGGTGTAAGCATGCGCACATTGCAAGACTGGGAACAAGGAAGGCGAAACCCTCAAGGGCCGGCAATCGCATTACTTCGTATCGCAGAGCAGCACCCGGAAGTATTTGCCAATTTACACTAAGTTGACTAATCCCTGCTATTCTGTCTAGCACCATTTAATTTTTAACCGACTGGCAGCAAGAGCAACCATGGCTGCTCTCGCTATCATTTTTAGATCTCAGTTTGTTCGGAAATTTCCAACGCATCATCCACCTCAATACCGAGGTAGCGAACGGTACTCTCCAATTTCGAGTGACCAAGTAAAATCTGTACTGCCCTCAAATTTTTAGTACGCCGGTAAATCAATGTAGGCTTAGTCCGCCGAAGAGAATGTGTTCCGTATTCTGCAGGATCTAGCCCAATTGAAGTAACCCAACCTTCAACAATTCTTGCGTATTGCCTGGTAGATACATGAGGAGATTTCCGCAATCTACTTGAGAAAAGAAAGTCTCCTCCCCTCAACCCTTCGCATTCTATCCAATCAGATATGCTATCTCGAGTTTGCTCCATTATTTCAAACTGGACAGGCTGCCCTGTCTTTTGCTGAATGACTTTGGCTCTTTTTGCAATACTGCTTCCGTGAGTAATATCCAAAACACGGATTTTCACCAAATCGCATCCGCGCAATTTACTATCAAGGGCAAGATTGAAAAGCGCCAAATCTCTAAGGTGCCCGGATTGCTGTAGCCGCAACCGAATAGCCCATATTTCTTTCAGCTTTAATGGAGGCTTTTGACCAACCAGTTTTCCTTTATTCCAGGGAACATATTTTGTTGCTTCATGAGTAATTTGATACATGATGATTCCTCTTCTTGCTGATGAAGGGAATCTCATTATGCGCCCTGCGCAAAATAAAATGGCAACAACACCGTAGAAGTTTACAACAAAATGCAGAGCAATATTCCTAGCAATCGTTAAAGACATATTTTATATCACTACGAATCTGTGATGATACATAAATTGCCATTGCGCTGAGCACTTATCTACTTAGGAAAAGCGATACGAATTAGATGAACTAACTTAATCTCCACTCAGACAGTCGCAATTTTCCACAATTCAGCCGGTTGTCAAAAATGAAAATATCTCTACCCTCTAAAGAAGCAGGCGTTCACTATCGTTATTGAAATTTTGGCAGCAACAGTCTGGTTACACCAGCATCTGCCCGCACTCCGAACTGTATATGCGACTCTCCCGCACACAGCCACTCATTAAAAAACAACTGAGTTGTTGAATCAGAGCTGGCACTGCTTCCCCCTAATTCTCATAACCCAATACAGAGCATTCTCGAGCAAGAGACGATAGTCAGCATTATCGAAAGCTTCTGCGCTATGACCCAGTGCTGTATAGAGCGTACGTCCAGATCCCACACAGTTACTCCAGACAATCGGGTGATCCCCCATGCGCAGGTCTTTTTCCAGTCCTAGAAATTTCAGTTTTGCCGAGTAGGATGTCTCATCCACCGTCGCTAGAATGTTAAACCCGTTGGCGCGCGGGCTATGCTCCCATGAATACCACTCATCAGTGTGCGACCATGAGCCAGGAAAGCGTTGAGCCACCGGGTGAGCAAGTGTCTCCATGACCACTGTAGCGGTTTGAAACTGTGGGCCCACAGTATGCGCGGTAAAATTTGCTCCAATCAAATTATCCACATACCAGGCCCAGTCCTGATGAGAACCATCGCCCGCTGCATGAATACCAATCCAGCCCCCACCCGCTTCAAGCCACTTCTGAAACACTTGTTCCTGATTCTGATTCAAGGTATCACCACTCGTGTTCAGGAAGACCACTGCATCAAAACGCGGTAGGTCGCGCTCATTGAAAACAGCCCCGTTTTCTGTGGTAAAGATTTCCCAGTGATTCGTTGTAGCAATCTCTTTAAGCACCTTGTTTCCGCCATCTATACCGCTGGTATGACGAAAACTATTGGTCTTGCTAAAGACCAATACGGCAGGTGAGCCTAGATCCTTCTGCAGGGCAGGTGGTTGTTCATCGTGAGCATGTGAAGGGAACAGTACTCGCCAAGCACCTGAATACCAGCCAAAACCAATGAGGCTCAACAACAAAACAACAATCAGCACTATCAATAGTGTGACCAGTTTCTTCCATTGGAAAATGCTGCCTTTCATGAAACGCGTCCAGTGATAACTTGGGTTCTAAAAATAGGCGAGTGCACTGTCAGCGCTACCACCTATAGCGAAATTCTATCCCCACCGTACGCTGGTAAGTTCTCGGCACCTGCTGCAAGTACCCATTTGGCAAGAACACTTTGCTAGTAGCACCAATACCCTGAACATAATGCTCATCCAGAGCATTTTTGACATAGAGGGTGCTGCTATAGCGTTCGTCTTTGTCATGCAGTCCCAAGGTTAAATCCAGGACCTCGTAGCCATCCTGTTCCATATAGGGGTCTTGAGTTACAGAGTACAGGACGTTGTCCTGCGCGGTGAAGTTCGCCGCCAGTATCCAATCGAAAGGAAGGCTGTCGGTTGGAATGAAATAGTTCAACATCAGGTTGAACTTCCAGTCCGGGCTGCTGGGCAAGTCGCCCCCAGAGAGATCTTGCGAGCCCGTGGGGCACTCATTTCGATAGATCTGACCAAAACTACAGGGGCCATTTTCAAATTCATCAATCTTTGCATCAACAAGTGTTAAACCACTAAACAGACGTAAATTCTCAGTAAGCTGCGCAGTAACATCCATTTCCAGTCCCGCGGTAGATACTTCACCGGCGTTAGTTGCCTGGAAGGTACCCAAGCCATCACCCTCGGGGTTAGGTAGAAAGGCATCTGTCTGCCAGTCGTGATACTCGGTATAAAATAGCGCGACATTTAAGGACAGGCGGCCATCCCACAGCATCGATTTCAGACCCAGCTCATAGGCATCGGCGGTCTCAGGGTCTATTGGAGGAGTCAATTCACTGGTCGTAGCGGTGAGCCCAAAACCTGGCCCTTTGTAGCCCTGCGCATAAGACAGATAAAGCAGCGAATCCTCACTGGCGTTCCATTCGAGCGCCAATTTCCCGGAAAAGTCATCCGCGTCGGTCTTATCTGACAGCATAGCGATCTGCGGGTTGGACGAGGTATAGTTTTCGTGATCGTAGCTAACATCGTCTGCCGTGTAGCGACCGCCAAGGATCAAACGCCATACATCAGAAAAATTAATGGTCACCTCACCGAAAAGGGCGTAATTTTCGGTATCCACTGTAAAGTCCGAATATGAAGTAGAGGAAGATATTGTCCGATCATAAGTTCGGTTGACCTCCTGCTTGAAATAGAATGCGCCGACGACGTAGTTAATTGTTTCACCCAAAGGAGAGGTCAGACGCAATTCCTGAGTAAACTGTTCTTGATCCAGCGTGCCCTCCTGCTCAAAACCCAGCGGATCGGTAGGGCGCTGATCTACGTCCTCATCGGCTGCTTCATTCCAGTTTCGTTGGGCGGTAATACTAGTCAGTATATATTCATCCAGTTGCCAATCCATCTGTAATGAATGGCCAAATGACTCCGTCTCGACCGACAGGTCGCCGTTATTGTTGACGTCGGTATTTTCTGGGCCTGGCACTACCGGGTAAATCTCGGCAAGGATATCGGGGTCGGGATCCATGCTGCGTATCGTGGACTGACTGCATTCACAGTCTTTCTCGTAATAGTCGCTACTCCACTTGAGCGTAAGATCCTCCGTGGCATCCCAGCGCAGCTTTCCGCGAGCGCTCCAGTCATCACTTTCATTGCGATCACTGCCATCAAAGTAATTGTGAATCCAGCCATCCTGGTGCGAGGCAAACAGGGTGAGACGCCCGGCAAGATCATCTGTCAGCCCGCCAGTCACGGTGGCGCCACCACGGTACTCGCCTCCCTCGGAGCCAGCCGCCAATACTTCGCTGCTAAACTCATCAGTGGGGTCTTTGCTGATAATATGCACCACGCCCCCTGAGGCGTTCTTGCCAAACAAGGTACCTTGAGGGCCGCGCAGCACTTCCACCCGCTGCACATCCAACAACTGCATGAAAGACTGCCCCGAGCGCCCCATCACCACCCCGTCCACAACAGTGGAGACACTAGGCTCAACAGCAGTACTATAGGACTGCGTACCAATACCACGAATATTAAAGGATGAGCTTCGAGAGGTTGAGCCTTTTTGCAAGGACAGTGACGGCACCAGTGCTACTATATCTTCAGTGCTAACAGCCACTGCTTGCTCCAGAATAGATTCAGGTAGTGCCGTCACCGCCACAGAAACATCCTGTAAGCTGCTTTCACGCTTGGTCGCTGTAACAACCACTTCTTCGAGAACAAAATTGCTCTCTGCCTCGCTTAAGCTTGCGTAACTCAAGCTCGACAAAGCCACGGCTACCCCGAGGCTTGCCGGAAGAATAGTCGGCCGTACCTTGGTTTTTTTACTAATGATGTTCATAAAGCATCTCCCCTATAATTATTCGAGTATATTTTTATGCCGAGGCAATCTAGATCAAACAGCAGTTATTCGGCACTGCCTTCGCCACAAAAAAGCCAGACACGCCAGAGACAGTGCCCACCAAAAGACTAAGGGCTCATAGGGGTTAAGCCCCTGCATCCATCCCATTCCTCGATAGAAATTGCAGGAGTCTGATAACAGAGCCAGGCAATGCATGTAGATGCCTGCAGGCTCTCCACTCATCTTTGCTATTTGACTGTATACCAGCGCGCCCCAAGCCAGCGAAGCAGTAGCTACTAGCAATGCGCCGTACATTAAAATTGATAACTGAATATTGTTCTTTTGTTGTTTTTCCATACATCACCTCATAAAGCGCCAGTCTTGAACAGGTCTACAGCATAATTTACTGCTCGAGCGGTCAAGGCCATATAGGTTAACGACGGGTTGACACAAGACGACGACGTCATGCATGCACCATCAGTCACAAATAAATTCGAAACGTCATGCGCCCGGTTCCATTGATTCAGAACAGACTTCGCTGGGTTTTTGCCCATTCGCGCCGTTCCCATCTCATGAATCGAACTCCCGGGTGTACTTTTAACATTGAAAGATTTAATCGATACTGCGCCCGCAACCCTCAACATATTCGTCGCCTGTTTCTCTGCATCGTCTTGCAGGCGACTTTCGTTTTCGCCATAGCTGGCATCAAAACATACTTGCGGGATTCCAAAGCGATCCTTCTCGTTAGCGTCTAAAAACATCCTGTTGTTTTTATCGGGTAGATGCTCTGCAAAGGCACCCATAAACATCATCCAGGGGCCGGGGCGGCGCAGCGCATGCTTGAAATCTTTACCAAAGCCTCTCGTTTGTTTGTGCATATGTTGCCAGCCCAGGCGCATGGCTTTTCCCTGGTAACCATATCCACGCAGAAAATCCACACCAGGCTCTTTACCGCCTTCTGCTTGTAGATTCCTAAATCGGGGTATATAAATACCGTTGGGACGATGCCCGAAGATATAACTGTCTAGATGACCGGGCATCATTCCGACAGCTCCGCCACCTTTGGCGTGATCCATCAAGTAATGTCCAAGAACACCACTACTATTTGCCAAACCATTAGGGAAAGCCTCGCTTTTTGAGTTCAACAATATTTGTGTTGTCGCAACGGTTGAGGCGCAGAGGAATATCAATTTGGCAGTGTAGCGTTTGCGCGCGTGACTATTGGCATCAATCACGCGTACCGCATTAACCTTTCCTGTTTTCTCGTTGTAATCAAGGCCTTCTACAACACTGTCTGCCAGCAGCGTCATATTACCCGTTCGCTCTGCTGCAGGCAGAGTCACTCCGACACTACTAAATACCGCAGCGACCGAACATCCTCGCTCACATGGCCCGCAGTAGTGGCATGACCCTCGTCCATTTTTAGCTTCTGTCTGTACCGCACAACGACCAATCGTCAGGTGACGATCAGGGTATTCGTGCTCAATTGCAGCCTTGACCTCGCGCTCGATAACACTGAGCGGCATGGGTTTCTGGAACTCACCATCAGGCAGATGTGGCAGTCCCTCTTTTTGGCCACTGACGCCAATAAAAGATTCAACGTAGCTGTACCAAGGGTCTATATCTGAGTAGCGAATAGGCCAGTCAGCCCCGTGACCATCTCGTTTATTGGCTTCAAAGTCCAGGTCGCTAAAACGATAGACCTGACGCGACCACAGCAATGAGCGTCCGCCAACCACATTGGCACGGTGCCAGTTAAAGGGCTTTTCCTCGTCGCGCACATAGGGGTTCTCGCGATCATTATTGAAAAAGTGTCGTGTCGTCTCATTAAACGCCCAGACCTTGCTTTGCACGGGGTAATCTTTCTTATAAAGCTCTCGGGGTTTTTTCCCCGCTAAGGGGATTTCCCAAGGTGGAATATGTTCGGTGGTATAATCCTTGCCATGACGCACCATACTGCCGCGCTCCAGAACCAGGACCTTCAGCCCGGCTTCACACAGCTCTTTCGCCGCCCACCCTCCGCTCATGCCAGAGCCTACGACAATGGCATCAAAATCGCTTGCTTCAGACATAAACAAATTCCTCTTCCTGCCCTCTTGCCAACACGATTAAGACGACCATTGTCGACCTACCTCCACAAATGGAATCTCTCGATACTCCATGGGCATTGGGTTATAAATTAGTTCCTGTTTAGCGCCGACTTCGGAGTGGTAGTAGCCGATAACAACCAGTTCTTTAAGTTTATCGAAGAACGGAGCATGCTCATCCTCCTTCGGTATTAAAAAAGATGTATCGTCTTTCGGTGGCTGATAGGTCGCGGCGAGATCTTCTTGATGAGAAAGCGCCTTGATCTGCTGCTCTTCGCCAAGCTCAAGAAAAGCATTTGAATAACGATCAAAACAATCCCTGTCGAGGGCACTCATGCCCTCCAAAAAGATTTCCCGTTCTGCAGGGGTATACCAATCAGACACCATCATTTCCACAAATGCCGGCACCCCTGCCTCGATTGCACCAGGGGTGTCGGTGGTGGGGATAATTAACTCTGCAAGTACCGCACACATCTTGCGCTGACTTTCATCAAAACATGTATTTGCGATAGAGGCAGAGCAACCAATGTCCGCCGCCAACGCTCTGGCGAGTGAAGGCGATGTCACATGCAGAACGCCACCAAGCCCTCCCATCATCAAGCCTTTAAGCAATGACCTTCGTTGCATAATAAGTCTCTCTAGTATTTAACTGGCAGCAATATTGGCTGATCCATTCGAAGTACATTAACTATACAAGCGTTTTCAAGTATAGACTTGAGCATTACCTCTCCATATATGGATAATTATTCTGAATTGGCTAATGGCCGGAATGTAGCTGGATCAGCCTTAGAGAATCACTAGACAAGTTGTTTCCTCCATACGCAGGAGGTAACGAGTTTGATTGATGGCCTGAGGCACCCTGCAACTGACAAGTTAAGAGAGCATACTTCCCTCACGCTTATATTGTAATTATGGATAATAAGACTGCTTTATATGCGAAACAGTTATTTGTGATGGCCCGCAAATCACTGACTAGATCGAACCGCTCGAGCTAGCTTAGTGCCTAACCAGAAACCGGAAGTTTTTGAAAATTAAGTCCGCTCCTGGCCAACACAAATCTTGCTCCTAGGCCTTTTCAAGGCCTTTAAGTCGCAAGATTTGCGTTGGCCAGGATCTCTTTGTCTAATTTCTGGATGGGCACTAGTTAATCCAACCGCGAGGGTTGTCGCGAAACTGCTGCTGCTTCTCTTCTAAGGCCTGTCGTAGACGGGCTGCTGTGGCCGGCTCATTCATGGATATATCGTAGGATTCATTAAAGTCGCTTTGCATATCAAACATCCAGGGGCCCTTAGAGGGACCTATTCCGAAGGGCAACCCGCCGAGATGGGTGACCACCGGACGTCGTAGATGGTATTTGTAGCGCTGGTCTCGCACCGCCTTGAACTGCCCGATACTGGTGTAATAAAGGTAGTCATGGGGACTCTCTCCACCGGGCTCGAGCATATGCCGCAGACTACGCCCGTCCAGCAATCGATCTTGCGGTGCGGGCAGTTGCAGCCAGTCAAGGATGGTGGGAAGCAAGTCGGTGCCCATACTGATACCGTCAATAACGCGACCACCCTCCAGGCCTTTAGGCCAATGCGCAATCATTGGCACATGCATGCCGCCTTCGAACGTATCTCCCTTACGGCCGCGATCGTTGCCACGACTACCCTGGAACCAGGGGCCGTTATCGCTACTGATCAGTATGAGCGTATTGTCATACGTGCCCTCAGCCTTCAGAGCCGCAACTATGGCAGCGACGCTGTCGTCCAGCCCCTCCACCACATCACCGTAAAGTCCACCCTTGGAGCGAGCGCGATCCTCCTCCGGTATATAAAGCGGGATATGAGGAAAGTTATGTGCAAAATAGAGGAAAAAGGGTGCATCGTCCTGGCGCCGAACAAAGTCTACTGTTTCCTGGGTATAGAGAGTCTTGAGCAGGGTCTGATCCGCCGGGTCTTCAAAGGCAACTTTACGGTTACGATAGAGGTCGAATGGCGTCATGTTGTTGCTATAGAGAGAACCAAAGAAATAGTCGAAGCCAAAATCGTTAGGACGCGCACTGGGGTCATCACCGAGATGCCACTTGCCCACCATGCCGGTACGGTAGCCGCTGGCCTGCAGAACATCCGCCAAAGTAATCTCTTCGCGGGGCAGGTGCACATTGCTCCCCAGCAACTGCAGCACCCAATTAAATGGATGGCCGTCTGGAAACACGACATGGGACAGTCCCGCCCGCGAGGGCAG
>JAUXDF010000380.1 GCA_030618505.1 Spongiibacteraceae bacterium
CTGTTCCAATATATCTGTCGCCGATAGAATTCGAGGCGGAGGAAGATTTAAAATCTTTACCTGGTATCAAGGAAAATATTAAAAGCCAAATTCACGATATTGATCACTACATAACTATATTTAGTCCTATTGCAAAAATTTTAAATATTGACGATGTTTGGGCTTTGCCAACATCAATGCTTTCGATATTTCTCGCTTTATCCATGGGCGGTTTGGGAAGCTTGATATTTGTAACCATTGAATATTTGAATTGCAACCCAAAAGAGTGCGCAGGGACAGATATTGGCATGTATTTTTTTAGACCCATACTTGGGTCGTTGATGGCCTTGGTGATGTATATCGTTGTGAAATCAGGACAAATATCATTCTTTGGTGAAGATGTGACGGAACTATCTCCATTTTTGTTGTCGTTCCTTGGTGTTGCTTCTGGTCTTGCATCTGAATCATTGTATGAAAAGCTTAGCGAAAGTATTGAGGCGAAAGTAAAATCAAATGGAGTTTAAATTATGAGATTGATATTACTGGTGATCGTTTTTGCATTATCATTTCAAGTTAATGCAGGTTGTTGGCTAGATGGAAAAGAACATCCCGTTGGGGCTGTCGTAAACGGTTATACTTGTGGCAGTGACGGTTATTGGAAGTGATTTATCGCATAGAGAAAGCTGAACTGCCTATTGGATTGGGTGCTGACAAGTTAAGAGGTTTTGACGTGCTTGCTTTTTGCTCGAAGTCTGGGAGTACATGAAGTAATATAAACACGATCCGCAGGTCAGTATTGGCCGTAATTATGTAACCATGCAAGAAATATACTGTTTCACCTGCGAAACAGGTAATATGTAATAAATTCGCTCAAAATTTCCTTTCTTCTTAAGATTCCCTTAATGTTCAAAATCTATACTTGTAATAGGCTCAATAGAAGGTCTACAGAGTAATGGAATTGATGTGTAAATCTCATCCTTATCGGAGGAAAGTTGGAAAAACTATGTTGTCACTATTTCACTCTGAAAGGTAATGAGGATCGGCGCTTCATTGTTGTTGACTGGGTAAACATGAATCCGATCCTGATAGAGGTAATAGCCCGGTTCAATTTGCCAGGATATCGTCAGAAGTGCCTGGTTTTGTTGTGAAGAGAAAGCAAATGCCTGATCGGGCGGTAAAAAATTACCGGCTGTAGACCAGGGGCTGAATAGAAGAATAAAGCTTAGTGTCAAAGTATATCGAACGATAGCCACAGAACACTTCACAAATAATACCTCACAAACATTAGATCGAAATGACGATCACATAGGATAGGTATGAAGGTTGACTGTTAAGGCAGCCTTAAGGTGGTTTTTTCTGTTTTGCAATAAACGCATAAATTGGCATTTCTTAATGTTTCCGTGAGGATTACTCGCTATGCTAGGTTTTATGGTTTGTTGACTTTCAATATTGGAAATTCTTATGTGTAAATACCTAAAAATGACTTTGGTGGCAGTATTGCTAGCGGTATCGGCTTTGCCTGCACTGGCCTCGTCCGCTCTTGAGACAGCCCCTGACTTTCAACTGGTAACAGTCGATGGTACTGCGTCTTTAAATCAATATAGAGGAAAGATTGTTTATCTCGATTTTTGGGCATCCTGGTGTGGTCCCTGTATTGACTCCTTTCCCTGGATGGATGCAATGCAAAAAAAATACGCCGATCAGGGTGTTGTTTTTCTAGCGATCAACCTGGATGAAAAACGCAAAGATGCTGATCGCTTTTTAGCGGCTAATCCCGTCAGCTTTACCGTCGCCTTTGATGGCAAAGGGGATGTGGCAAAAAAATATCAGCTGATGGGTATGCCAAGTGCCTACATTATTGGTCGTGATGGCAAGATTCGCTATACCCATATTGGTTTTAATAAAGGTGATGCGGCGGAGTATGAATCGCATCTAAAAGATCTTTTGAGCACGAAATAGAGGGTAGTGATAATGCAAGGTACGATGATATTGATGATAAGTGCACTACTGCTAAGCGGTTGCGCCAATCTGGGTGTTGAGCCCTGGGAGCGCGATATTCTCGCCAAGAAGGAAATGCAGATTGTTTCTGACCCGGTTTCAGCGAGCCTGGATGATCATATTTATTTTAGTAAAGAAGCCTCTAGCGGTGGTGCCGGCTTTGGCGGGGGAGGTTGCGGTTGCAATTAAAAGAGAAAAAATCACTTAGTGGTGCTTTAGCTTCCGCAACCTGCGCTTTGCTGGGTGGGGTAACATCTTTGGGTGGAGCGGCGGCAGTACAAGCTGAAGATCATGGCTGGGAAATTGATACAGCGGTATTGATCTATGATGAGAAGGATCGTGTCAGTGCGGTCGAGCCTGTTGTCAGTGCTAAAAAAACCTTTGATGGTGATCGAATATTGAACCTGAAGATGGTGTTGGATTCACTCACGGGCGCATCACCCAACGGTGCAACTGCAACGGATGTTCCGCAAACCTTTACGCGCCCTTCCGGTAAAGGCAGTTATATCGTCGAGGCCGGAGAAATACCACTTGATGATACTTTTCAGGATACTCGCGGTGCATTCAGTATTGGCTGGGAGCAGCCAATAAATCGCCTCACCAGGGTAAGTGTTGGCGGCTATGTGTCCGCAGAATATGACTACAGCTCAGTGGCGGTAAATGCAGGCATCAGTCGTGATTTTAACAAGCGCAATACCACGCTATCGGCAGCCATTTCCTTTTCTGCTGATCAGTGGGACCCGGAGGGGGGTATACCGATCCCCTTTGCCTCTATGGCGCCCGCCGGGGAAGAGCCGCCGCGACTGGGAAGCACCGATGATAAAACCATTACGGACCTGGTGTTTGGTCTCACGCAGGTTATAAATCGTCGAACGCTGATGCAGTGGAACTACTCGCTCAGTCGCTCCAGCGGTTATTTGAATGATCCTTTTAAAATAATCAGTGTCATCGATGCACAATCGGGTGAGACACTGGATTATGTTTACGAAAATCGCCCGGAGGATCGAACCAAACATAGCCTTTATTGGAAAACTAAATACCATCTGCAGCGAGGCGATACACTGGATTTTTCTTATCGTTATATGATTGACGATTGGGATATAGATTCCCATACCTTTGATTTTTATTATCGTTGGAATATGAGTGAGCGCTATTATTTTGAGCCCCATGCGCGCTATTACCAGCAATCGGCAGCGGATTTTTATCAGCACAGCTTGTTGGATGGGGAGGCTGCGGGCCTAAAAGAGGCGAGTGCCGATTATCGTTTGGCGGAGTTAGACGGTATTACCCTGGGAGGAAAGTTTGGAGTTAAATTTGCCGGTGGTAGTGAGTTAAATTTTCGACTCGAACGCTATGAGCAAACGGGCGATACCAGCCCCGGGGATGCCATCGGTGTACAAAAAAGCGTAGATCTGTTTCCTGATCTTGAAGCAAATATTTTCCAGATCGGCTACTCTTTTAAGTGGTGATTTTAAACAGTAATTGAACAGGAAATAGGTTTTGTCTTCGCCTGAAAAGATTCAGCGTGATATCGGTGTCCAGAGTAAGAAGGGCTATTGGCTCGGACGCTTTGAGGCAATGGCCAGCCCTTGCGAGATACTGCTTGCTTGTGA
>JAUXDF010000307.1 GCA_030618505.1 Spongiibacteraceae bacterium
CGCACTGTTGTAATCATCCGGTATTGGCATAAAACTGCTGGCCTCGGCATGACCGAGTTCCTGGGAGTGAAGAAAGCGGGCCAGCTGTTGTTCTTCCTGCTGTATTTGCTCCTCAAATAATGAGGGCAGAATAATCGCCGAGGCGCCGTAATCTTCCATTCGCCGGACAACATCAAGGTCTCTTGTCAGCGGTGACGATGAGGGCACGATTGGGCTTTTTAAACTGAGGCCCAAATATTTTGTCTCTAGTCTGTTCATTGCTTATCCCTTATTGTCAATACAGCTGTCAATCCAGCTGCCGATCGAAAACAGCCGCTTATTCACTTTTAGCATCCTCGCCTTTATCATCATCCTTAACAAGCCCCCAATCCATCGCCGCCAATTGCTGATAACGATTATAACGCTTTGCAACATCTAGACTGGCCTGCTCAGCCAAGTGATCGGCAATTTTCGGATGCGAGCGATTTAACATATTAAAGCGTGTCTCCGAGCGCAGAAAATCTCGATAGGCCAGCGACGGTTTTTTAGAATCAAGACGAAGCGGGTTGATGCCCTTATCAGCCTTGCGGGGATCAAAACGAAACAGCGGCCAATGCCCGGAATCTACCGCCATTTTCTGCTGGCGATGGTTATGCTGCATATCAACACCGTGAGCGATACAAGGGGAGTAGGCAATAATCAAGGATGTCCCTCGATAACTTTCCGCTTCAAGGAATACGCTTAAGGTCTGGGTATCTTTGGCACCATAGGCGACATGGGCGACGTAGACATTTTCATAATCCATTGCAAATCGGGCCAGATCTTTTTTCGCGGTGGTTTTTCCCGCTGCACTATATTTGGCCACCGCAGCCCGTGGTGTGGCCTTTGATGTCTGACCACCGGTATTGGAATAAACTTCGGTATCCAGAACCAGAATATTAACATCACGGCCCGATGCCAACACATGATCCAGGCCACCAAAACCGATATCGTAGGCCCAACCATCACCCCCCATAATCCAGACACTTTTTCGACAAAGATTATCACTTAGATTACTAAGCTGGGCGGCAAGCGGGCTCTTAATTTTCGACAACTTTTCTTTGAGATCAGCGACTCGCTCTCGCTGCGCCACCAACTCAGTTTCATCTTCTTCGGCGCTATTTGAAATGGACTCGACTAAGGCGGCCGGGATTTCACCACTTAATTCACGCAGCAACTCTTGTGCATGATCTCGCTGCTTATCAATAGCAACACGCATACCCAGACCAAACTCAGCGTTATCCTCAAATAAAGAATTACTCCAGGCTGGCCCCCTGCCCTCGCTGTTTTTTGTCCATGGCGTTGTCGGTAAATTGCCGCCGTAGATAGATGAGCAACCGGTGGCATTAGCAACAATCATCCGGTCGCCAAACAACTGACTGGCGAGGCGCACATAGGGCGTTTCGCCACAGCCAACACAAGCGCCGGAAAATTCGAACAAGGGCTCCATTAACATCGCACCCTTGATGGTATTACGCTTTATTTCCCGATGATCATATTCAGGCAAGGTGAGGAAATAATCCCAATTTTGTTTTTCCTGCTCAAGCAAGGGTTGGTGATCAGCCATATTTAGCGCTTTACGTGAAGCGTTGGATTTATCTCGCACCGGGCAAATATCAACACAGAGAGTACATCCAGTACAATCCTCGGGGGCAACCTGATAACTAATATCAAGCCCTTGCGGAAATTCTTTACCCTTGATCGCTACATGCTTAAAAGACTCGGGAGTATTTTTTAGCTCAGACCCAAAAAAAGCCTTTGAGCGAATAGCGCTGTGCGGACAGACCAGCACACACTTTCCGCAATGGATGCAAATATCACTTTCCCAGACCGGCAGCTCCAGCGCCAGATTCCTTTTTTCATAGGCGGCGGTACCCGAGGGATAGGTGCCGTCCACTGGCAATAAACTCACCGGAATATCATCGCCCTTTCCCTCAACCAACACAGCCGTTACATCACGCACAAAATCCGGCACATCATCGGGAAAGCTATGACCAATCACCCAATCACTGCTAATAATATCGGGCACTGAAACTTCATGCAGATTATCCAGCGCTGCATCAATCGCTTTCATATTTAGCTTAACAATCGAGCGGCTTTTTTTCCCGTAGGTTTTTTCTACGGACTCCTTTATGGCAGCAATGGCTTTATCTTTTTCTATTACACCAGACAGCGCAAAAAAACAGGTTTGCATAATCGTATTGATACGCTTGCCCATATTGGCCGCAGCCGCCACCTTATAGGCATCAATAATATAAAAGCGAATTTTCTTGTTAATGATATGTTGCTGAACACATTTTGGTAGCGTTGACCAAACCTGATCAGCAGGCTCTGGCGTATTGAGTAAAAACGTAGCTTCTGATGCCGCCATATCCAACATATCGTAGCGTTCCAAGAATATCGTCTGATGGCAGGCGATATAGTCAGCATCATTTTCAGCAATAAGGTAGGTACTATGAATGGGCTGAGGGCCAAAACGTAGATGGGAAATGGTTACTGCACCGGATTTCTTGGAGTCATAAACAAAATAACCCTGGGCATGAAGTTCTGTCGTTTCACCAATAATTTTAATGCTGTTTTTATTGGCACTGACCGTGCCATCAGAACCAAGACCGTAAAACAAAGCCTGCGAGCAAGAGTCCAGCGCATCGGTGCGAAAGGTCTTATCCCATTCAAGACTGCTGTGGGTGACATCATCGTTAATGCCAATGGTAAACTGGTTTTTCTTTTGTGATTTTTCGAGTTCATCAAAAATACCCCTTACCATCGCCGGGGTAAATTCTTTTGATGAAAGTCCGTAACGGCCACCAATAACATCGGGCAGGGTTTTAAAGTGATTTTTATGACAATAAAGTGCGGTAATAATATCTTTATACAGCGGCTCACCATCAGCGCCCGGCTCTTTTGTTCTATCCAGCACAGCAATGGATTTTACCGTTTCCGGCAGCGCTGCGATCAAACATTGCGGATCAAGTGGCCTAAACAATCTGACCTTTATCAGACCCACTTTTTCACCAAGATGCAGGCAGTGATCAACACACTCCTGCACGGTTTCACAGCCTGAGCCCATCAGAATGATTATCTTTTCTGCATCCTCGGCGCCGTAATAATCAAATAACTGATACTGGCGTCCGGTCAGATCAGCAAAACGATCCATTTGCGCCTGTAGCAGACCAGGAAATTTTTGATAGAAAAGGTTAACCGTCTCACGCGCCTGAAAATAAACATCAGGGTTCTGTGAAGTACCCCGAATAAAAGGCTGACTGGGTGACAGCGCACGTGAACGATGCTTAATAATTGCGGCCTCATCTACCAGGCTTCGAATAGTATCTTCGGGTAACTCTTCAATTTTACTGACCTCATGGGAGGTACGAAAACCATCAAAGAAATGCAATACCGGTATGCTGCTTTCCAGGCTGACCAATTGCGAAATCAGCGCCATGTCCTGTGCTTCCTGCACCGAATTGGAACAAAGCATGGCATAGCCGGTAGATCGGGCCGCCATCACATCACTATGATCACCAAAAATTGACAAACCCTGAGCCGCAAGGGATCTGGCAGCCACATGGATGACATTAGGTGTCAGCTCTCCGGCTATTTTGTACATATTCGGCAGCATCAACAGCAAACCCTGAGAGGCGGTAAAGGTGGTTGCTAAAGAGCCTGCCTGCAAAGCACCATGAATCGCTCCGGCGGCACCGCCCTCACTTTGCAATTCAAAAACTTCCGGCACTGTCCCCCAGAGATTAGCTTTACCCTGAGAACTCCAGTCATCACTATGCTCCCCCATTGGGGACGCCGGCGTAATCGGGTAGATAGCGATAACATCGTTAAGAAGATAAGCAACACGAGCAACAGCTTCATTGCCATCCAGGGTGATTTTCTCTGCCATAATCATCAGACCTTTCACTGAATAGATGGCACTGTTTTACTATGAAGTGTGAGGCGTGTTATTGATTTAGAGCAAAGGAAGGGGGAATTGAAATAAATGAGTATCAGAGAATAAGCGGCAATGAAGCAAGGCTTTTATCATTCAGCGTTTTCATAGAAAAACACCGAGCAAGAAACCTTACTTCACTACCTTCTATTTAGTGCCCATCCAAAAATCAGATAAAGAGATCCTGGCCAACGCCAATCTTGCGACTTAAAGGCCTTGAAAAGGCCTAGGAGCGAGATTGGCGTTGGCCAGGAGCGGACTTGATTTTCGAAAACATCCGGTTTCTGGTTAGGCGCTATTTAGACTTAAATCGCCAGGCCAATAGTGGCTCCATGACTGGAGGCTTCGGCCAACTTACGCGGCAACCAGGCAGAACCGGCGATATAAACTTCCTCAATACCACCATCTGCTTTTAGCTGAGTATGGAGCTCATTGACTGGCACGGATCCACAAACCAGC